>DATBOH010000140.1:0-2543 GCA_036553915.1 Caulobacteraceae bacterium
ACCCTGCGCCTGCGCTTCCGCCGGGCGTCCCGCCAGGCCGGCGGCGGCCGCGCCCGCGGCAATCTCAAGTTCGCGCAATCCCTGCCTCGCTTAGTCCCGCGAAGCGGCGATCATCATCGCTGGTTCCGAAGAGATCAATGCAGATGCCGCCTCGTCCGATGATTCCGGCGGCCCAATGAAGCGCTCTTCACGCACTTCGTCCGGCGAATCCGCACGCCGATCAGCTTATCAGCGCCAGCCATTCGTCTTCGCTCAGCACGGTAAGGCCGAGCTCGGCGGCGGTCTTGAGTTTCGATCCGGCCCCCGGACCGGCGACCACCAGGTCGGTCTTCTTTGAAACCGAGGAGGCGACTTTCGCGCCCAGGCTCTCGGCTCGCGCCTTGGCCTCATCCCGGGTCATGCGCTCGAGGGCGCCGGTGAACACCACGGTCTTGCCTGCGACCGGGCTGTCGCTGGCCGGCCGAGCCGCTGGAGCGATGCGCAATTCGGCGACAAGATCGGCGACCAGCCGGCGGTTGTGGGATTCGGCGAAATAGGCGCCCAGCGCGCCAATCACGGCCGCGCCAATCTGATCGAGGGCGTCGAGCTCGGCGATCGCCGCCGATTCCCCCGCCGCCACCCGGTCCATGGCGGCCAGAAAAGCCTCGGCCTCGCCATAGCCCCGGGCTAGCACCGTCGCCGTCTGCTCGCCGACGTGGCGCACGCCGAGCGCGATGATGAACCGCTCCAGCGATATGGAGCGCCGCGCCTCGATGGCGGCGGCCAGATTGCCGACCGAGGTCTCCCCATAGCGGTCGCGCTCCACCAGTTTGGCGAGCGCGGCCCGGTCCTTGCCAAGCCGAAAGATGTCGGCTGGCTCACGAATCAGGCCCTCGTCGAAGAAGCCGGCGAGCTGCTTTTCGCCCAGACCCTCGATGTCGAAGGCCCGCCGGCTGACGAAATGCTTGAGATGTTCGATGCGCTGGAACGGGCAGGCCAACTCGCCGGTGCAGCGGCGGACCACGGTTTCCGCCCCCGAGGCGGTGGTCTCGCGCGCCAGCGGCGTCGCCAGAGGGCATGGGCAGTGGGTCGGAAAGGCGAACGGCGCGGCCCCGGCCGGCCGCTCCTCGATCACCGCCGCGACCACCTGAGGAATGACGTCGCCAGCCCGCTGAACGATCACCGTATCGCCAATCCGCAAGTCCTTGCGGGCGATCTCATCAGCATTGTGCAAGGTGGCGTTCTCGACCACCACGCCGCCGACGGTGACTGGCAGCAGACGCGCGACCGGTGTCACCGCTCCGGTGCGGCCGACCTGCATGTCGATGGCTTCAAGCACCGTCCGGGCCTGCTCGGCCGGAAACTTGCGGGCCACGGCCCAGCGTGGCGAGCGCGACACGAAACCGAGCCTGGCTTGCCAATCGAGGCGATCGACCTTGTAGACCACGCCATCGATATCGAAGGTCAGATGCGGCCGCGCCCGCTCCATCGCCCGATAGGCGCCGATAAGGCCAGCCAGCCCGTCGACGCGCGCGGCTTGCGCGGTGACTGCAAAGCCCCAGGCCGCCAACGCGGCCAAGGCTTCGGTCTGAGTTGAAGCGAAAGCCGCCGAGGCGAAGCCCCAGGCATAGGCGAAGAAGCGCAGCGGCCGGCGGGCGGTGACGGACGGATCAATCTGACGCAGCGATCCGGCGGCGGCGTTGCGCGGATTGGCGTAGAGCTTCTGGCCCGCCGCTGCGGCGTCGGCGTTGAGGGCCGCGAAATCGGCGTGTCCGAGATAGACCTCGCCACGGATCTCGATGACGTCCGGCCATCCGTCGCCCTGCAGGCGGTGCGGAATTTCGTTCACCGTTCGCAGATTGGCGGTGACGTCCTCCCCCACCCGGCCGTCGCCGCGCGTGGACCCTTGAACCAGAACGCCGCCTTCGTAGCGAAGCGACGCCGATAGACCATCGATCTTGGGTTCGGCGGTATAGGCGACGGTCTCGTCCGCAAGTTTCAGGAAGCGCCGAATGCGGGCGTCGAAGTCCGTTGCGTCGGCATCGGAAAAGGCGTTGTCGAGCGACAGCATCGGGACGGCATGGGTGACCGGAGCGAAGGCCACCGAACGCGCCGCCCCGACCTTGCGCGAAGGCGAGTCAGGGCGGATCAGGGCCGGAAACCGCGCCTCGATCGCCCCGTTGCGCCGCTTCAGAGCGTCATAGTCGGCATCCGAGACCAGCGGCGCGTCATCCTGGAAATAGCGGCGGTCGTGTTCGCCCAGTTCAATCGCCAGGCGCGCCAGTTCGGCGGCGGCGTCCGCTTCATCAAGCTCTTCGACAGGTCGGTCGGCGGACGCCATCAGGCGGCGATCAAGGCCCGCGCCGCGGCCCGCGCCGCGTCGGTGATGACCTCGCCGGACAGCATGCGCGCGATCTCCTCTTCGCGCGCCTTGGGGTCAAGAACCTCGACCGTCAGAAACTCACCCATCGCCCCGATTTGCTTGCTGACCCGCCAATGCGCCTGCGCCTTGGCCGCCACCTGGGGACTGTGGGTGACCACCAGCACCTGGGTCTCCTCGGCCA
>DATBOH010000153.1:0-26660 GCA_036553915.1 Caulobacteraceae bacterium
GTCTCGCCATAGCGCCAGGTGGACTTGCCGCCGGTCGTCGCCTCTGGGGCGAAACCCAGCCAGCTCCGCGCTTCGGCGCTCACGCCCGCCAGGTCCGCGCGGCTGAGCCTTGCCGTGCAGGCCGAGAGCTTGATGGCCCCCTTGACGCCCGTCCAGGCGTAGATCGCCACCTGGCTCTCGCCAGCCTTGGTCATTCTGGCGATGCCCTCGGTGGGCGTTACGCCTTCCATGGTGGTCGGCTGCACGTCGGTGGGCGACCAGCCGGACCCGGACAGGACCGTCTTGACGGCCGGGAAGTCGCCATGAGTGTCCACGCAGACCTTGCGGAACACATCGAAACCCGGCGAGGCCGCGGCCGGCAGGGCGAGGCAGGCGGCGATGGCCGCCGCCACAGAAGTCGAAAACAGTCTCATGACATCCTTTCCTTGACCGCGCGGACGATCTTTTCGGCTCCATCGGCCAGGTCACTGGCGGCGACGACGTCAAGTCCGCTTTCACTGAGAATCGTCTTGCCCAGCTCGACGTTGGTGCCTTCCAGCCGCACCACCAGGGGCACCTTGAGGCCGACCTCCCTGACCGCGGCGACGACTCCTTCGGCGATGATATCGCAGCGCATGATGCCGCCGAAGATATTGACCAGAATGCCTTTGACGTTCGGGTCGGCGGTGATGATCTTGAAGGCCGCCGTCACCTTTTCCTTCGAGGCGCCGCCGCCGACGTCCAGGAAGTTGGCGGGCTCGGCCCCATAGAGCTTGATGATGTCCATGGTCGCCATGGCCAGACCGGCGCCGTTGACCATACAGCCGATCTCGCCATCCAGGGCGATGTAGGAAAGGTCGTGTTTGGCCGCCTCGATTTCCTTGGCGTCCTCTTCGGATTCGTCCCGCAAGGCGGCGATATCCGGATGTCGCCAGAGCGCGTTGTCGTCAAACGCGACCTTGGCGTCGAGAACGACCAGCTTGCCCTCGGAGGTGACGATCAGAGGATTGATTTCCAGCAGGCTCATGTCCTTGGCGGTGAAGGCCCGATAGAGCTCGGGCAGCAACTTCCGCATCTGCTTGGCCTGGTCGCCGGCCAGGCCAAGCGCCTCGGCCAGCCGCAACGCATGGTGAGGCCAGCTCCCGGTGGCCGGGTCGATGGAGAAGCTGACGATGCGGTCGGGAGTCGAGGCCGCCACTTCCTCAATATCCATGCCGCCTTCGGTCGAGGCGACGACCGCGACCCGGCCGGTTTTGCGATCCACCAAAAGCGACAGATAGAGTTCACGCGCGATCGCCGCGCCTTCCTCGATATACAGGCGCCTGACGAGGCGGCCCTTGGGGCCGGTCTGGTGGGTAACCAAGGTCATGCCCAGCATCCGATCGGCCTCGGCGGCCACGGCGTCGATGGACTTCACGACCTTAACCCCGCCGCCCTTGCCGCGGCCGCCGGCGTGAATCTGCGCCTTGACCACCCAGACCGGACCGCCGAGCTCAGCGGCGGCGGCCCTGGCCTCATCGACGCTGAAGGCGGCGACGCCGCGCGGCACGGGCGCCCCGAACTCGGCCAGAACCGACTTGGCCTGATGTTCGTGGATATTCATGAGCGGGCGGTCCGGAGGGGAGGGGTCGGGCGCTTATAGGCGAGGCCTTCCGGCTGGCGCAACGGGCCGCACCGGCGGCCGGCGGAATGCCTGAGAAACCCCTATGCGGCTCATCGGCTTCCAGGTAAGCGGCCAAAGTCCGACCATGTCGAGACGGGAGGAATCGTGCGCTGGTTTCACGCCCTGCTGCCGCGAGAGGAAAGCTTCTTCGACTGGTTCGAGGCCCACGCCAAGCTTCTGGTGGCTGGGGCCGAGGCTCTCCGCGATCTTCTCAATGGCGGAGCGGCGGTGGAGGCGGCCTGCGCCGCCGTCGTCGCTCATGAGGAGGCGGCCGATGAGGTCACGCGGCAGATCTTTCAGGCCATCCGCCGTACCTTCGTCACCCCTTTCGACCGCAGCGACATTCGCGAACTCGCCACCTCGCTCGATGACGCGATCGACCAGATGCAGAAGACCGCCAAGTCGATCACCCTTTTCGAGGTCACCGAATTCCAGCCGGAGATGCGCGAACTGGGCGACCTCGCCATCCAGGCCGCCTATCTGACCCTCGAGGCCATGGGGTTGCTGCGCAACATGCAAGGCAACGCCGCCCGGCTCAACGCCATCGCCGAGGCCGTCACCCGCATCGAGAACCGCTCGGACGAGGTTCATGACGCCGGCATGAAGGCGCTCTTCCACGCCTGCCAGGATCGGCCGATGGGATTCATCGTCGGCTCGGATATCCTGGGCCACCTCGAAAAGGTCCTTGACCGCTTCGAAGACGTCTCCAACGGCGTCAGCGGCATCCTGATCGAGAATCTCTGAGCCCGCCATGACCGCGGAAGCTCTGACCGTGTGGTGCCTGGTCGCCGTGGCCCTCGGATTCGATTTTCTCAATGGCCTTCACGACGCCGCCAACTCGATCGCGACCATCGTCTCGACCCGGGTCTTGAAGCCGCGCTATGCGGTCGCCTGGGCGGCGTTCTTCAACTTCGTGGCCTTCCTGGTCTTCGGCCTGCACGTCGCCAAGACCATGGGAGCGGGGATTGTCGCCGTCGATCTGGTCACCGACCGGGTGGTGTTCGCGGCCCTGGGCGGAGCGATCGTGTGGAATATCGTCACCTGGCTGGCCGGCATTCCCTCCTCGTCCTCACACGCGCTCGTGGGCGGATTGGTGGGAGCGGGCCTGGCCAAGGCCGGCCTCAAGGCGATCGTCTGGGCCGGCGTCGGCAAGACCGCCGCCGGCATCGTCACCTCGCCGGCGGTGGGGTTTGTCCTGGCGCTGGTTCTGGTGCTGGCCGTCTCCTGGGCCTTCGTGCGCTCCAGGCCCATGGCCGTGGACCGATTGTTCCGCCGCACGCAATTTGTCTCCGCGTCGCTGTATTCGCTCGGCCATGGCGGCAACGACGCCCAAAAGACGATGGGAATCATCGCCGCCCTCCTGTACGCCCACCGGATCGGCGGCGGCTTTCATGTGCCGCTTTGGGTCGTTCTGGCCTGCCAGGCGGCCATGGCTCTGGGCACGCTTTTCGGCGGCTGGCGCATCGTCCACACCATGGGCTCGAAGATCACCCGCCTTACCCCCGTGCAGGGCGTCTGCGCCGAAACCGGGGGTGCGTTGACGCTGTTCGGCGCCACCTGGCTCGGCGTCCCGGTATCCACCACCCACACCATCACCGGGGCGATAATCGGCGTCGGCGCGGCGCGGCGCGCTTCGGCGGTCCGCTGGGGCGTCGCGCGAAGCATCGTCATTGCCTGGCTGATCACCATGCCGATGGCCGGATTGGTCGCCGCGGGACTGTTTCTGCTGAGCGGCGGACTGCTACGGTGAAACCGGTCAAGGCGGTCGGGATACAATATGCCGCCCTGCCCTTTCGCCTCGATGGCGTGCAGGTGCGCATCCTCCTGATCACCTCGCGTGAGACGCGGCGATGGGTCATCCCCAAGGGCTGGCCGATGGGCGGCTTGCGGCCGCAGGAAGCGGCGGCCGAGGAAGCCGCCGAGGAGGCCGGCATTGTCGGCGACATCGAACCGGCGCCGCTCGGATCCTATCGCTACCTCAAGCGCGTTCGCGGCCGGGAGCCCGTGGCGGTCCAGGTGATCGTCTTTCCGTTCCGCGTCGAGGGGTTCAGCGAGGAATGGAAGGAGCAGGGGCAGCGGGCCTTTCGCTGGTTCCGCTATCAGGAGGCGGCGAGCCTGGTGGCCGAGCCGAGCCTGAAGCGGCTCATTCGCGAATTCGGGGCCTCGCGCAGCCCGACTTTGCTGGCCAGAAGCTTGCGCCAGTATCGCACTTGGCGTCAGGCGCGCCCGGCCCGCTGACCCTCTTTAGGCGGCCCGACCGACGACTGCGGTCGCACGCCGTTCAAGCTTGCCCCAGCCGACCCGATAGCCGCGGACGGCCGTCACCACGCTGCGCACCACGACCCAGTACATGAGCTGTCGATAGCCAAAGCGCTGGATGGGCAGCCAGACCAGGTCGCCCCAGGGGGCGCGGCGTTCGAGCGCCATGCCCAGGGCCCCCGCCGAAAGATCGAGAAAAATGAACGCCGCCCAATAGAACAACGAGCGGAGCGTATCGTCGGGCGACCACTCAACCGGATGGAAATAGTGGCCGTAGAAGGCCCAGGCCAGGGACGTAACGATCGCCAGATCGACCAGCGGCGAGGCGACCGTCAGGAAGATCTGGAACAGCCAGATCTGCGGCAGAGCGACAAAGCCGAGCACCGGCCTTTTGACGCTGAACAGATCGCGCCGGTGCTTCCAAAGGCATTGAAGGGTGCCAAACGACCACCGGAAGCGCTGGTTCAAAAGCCCCGCCACCGTATCTGGCGCCTCGGTGTAGGCGCGCGCCGAGGAATCGAATTCGACCCGCCAGCCGGCGCTCTGGCAGGCCAGGGTGAGGTCCTGGTCCTCGGCCAGGGTGTCAGCGGGATAGCCGCCAAGCGCGGTCAGAGTGGCCCGGCGCCAGGCGCCGACCGCGCCCGGAACGACGGTGACGGCCCCGAGGGCGGCCAGCGCCCGCCGCTCGAGGTTTTGGGCGGTGACATATTCCAGACCCTGCCAGCGGGTGACGAGATTGAGTCGGTTGCCGACCAGGGCGTTGCCGGCCACGGCGCCGACCCGCGGATCGGCGAACCAGCGCGCCAGGCGCGGCAAGGTTTCCGGAGCGAACAGCGTGTCGGCGTCCAGGGCGACGACGACCTCTCCGTGGCAGTGGCGAAGGCCACGATTGAGGGCGCGCGCCTTGCCGCCGTTTTCGAAGCTGTATAGGGTGACACGAGGTTCATCGGCGTATGCGGAACGAACCGCGGCGGCGGTGCCATCGGACGAGCCGTCATCGATCACCAGCACTTCGAGGCGCGGCCATTCTGAAAGCAGGATCCGCTCGACCGAGGCGACGATCACCTTCTCTTCGTTGAAGCATGGGATGAGGACGCTGATCAGCGGACCGCTTTCGCGCTCCAGCATCGGCGGCTCGCGTCCGGCTTCGCGGTATCGATGCCAGAGCGACAGCACGGCCAGAAAGACCAGGCGCGCAACCCCCAGGAAGATAGCGATGACGAACAACGCCTGCATGCCGGCGTTGACGTATCTGAAGAAGCCGAAACCAAGGCGGTCGAGGAATAGTTCCCAGGAGCTTCGCGAGGTCGGCGGCAAGGCGTCGGCGCGACTCATGCCGGCCAGCTGGTCGATGGTCACGAGGCGAAGACCGCGGGCCCGGATGGCGTCGATCAGCCCTGGAAGCGCCGCGACGGTGCGGCTTCGATCGCCGCCAGCGTCGTGCAACAGCACCACCTGACCGGCCGTCGGCCCGGTGTCGGCCAGCCGGGTCATCGTCCGCTGGATGATCGCCTCTGGCGTCGGCTTGCGCCAATCATCGGTGTCGATGCGCAAGCCGGCGATCAGGTAGCCAAGGCGCTGGGCGACCAGCAACGGTTCGACTTCCGCCGGCGTCGAAGGCTCGGCGTCGCCAAAGTAGGGCGGCCGGAAGAAGCGCATCGATTTGCCGGTCAGCACCGCGAACAGCCGCTGCGTCGTGTTGATCTCCAGATCCGTCTGGCCCAGCGGCGTGTCGGCGATATTGGGATGGGTCCAGGTATGGTTGCCGACCATCATCCCTTCGGACACTTCACGCTGCACAAGGCCCGGCTTGGCCTGCATGTTCTGTCCGATGACGAAGAACGTCGCCACCGCATGCTTGGCCTTGAGAATATCCAGGATCTTGGGGGTCCAACGCCCGTCAGGCCCGTCATCGAAGGTCAGGGCCACCCAACCGGGATGGGAGCCGTAGCGATCGATGACATAGGAGGTGGGCATGACCTTGAACGCCTCGCCGGAGATCAGGCCGGTGTCGGGGTCGATCTCAATCGAACGCAGACCCGCCTGGGGCGAGCTTTCCACGTGCAGCACCTCGCCCGTGCCATCGAAATCCACGCCGACGCTGGGGTCGATCCTCTCCAGGCCAACAGGGCGGGCCGTGCCGTAGGGCTGGTGCAGATAGCGCCACACGCCCGGATCTTCGGCCCCCATTCGCCATAGGGCGTAGCCCATCGGCCGGTAGGGATCGGTGACCTTGACCTCGTTGAAAAGGGTCGCGGCGTCGAGGAACCAGACGACATGCTTGTGCTGGTTGTCGTCGACGTAGGCGAAGGTGGGATTGAGTTCGTTATCGTCCATGCTGACGCTGGCCCCCGAGTCATGGGCGAGCTGCGTGGCGTCATAGAACTCGACGGACTCGGCGCGATTGCGCCCGGTCTTGTCTTTCAGCGTCCAATCGTAGCCATAGGCGCCGAACGAAACGATCGTGCGCCGCGGATCGAGCAACTTCATGTCGTGCGCCAGGGTGGTCTCGAACCATTCCTGGCCGGCCGTAGGGCCGGGATCGCCCGTGGCCCAGTGCTGGTCGTAGGCCATCAGCACGACCGCGTCGGCGGCGGCCCCGAACTTCGCCAACGGCCATGAATCGTCGCCGAACGGCGTCGCCACCCAGACTTCCCGCCCAAGCGGCTTGAGGGCCGCCCGCGCCGCCGCCACCAGGGCCGGATAACGGGCGACGGCGGCATGCGAGAGGTTTTCGAGGTCGAAGACATAGCCGGCGTAACCGCGCTGCTGCGCCAGGGTCACGAGGTTGGCGATCAGAGCCCTTTGCGCCGCCGCGTTGAGCAGCAGATTGTCAGCCAGCGGCCCATCGCTCAGGCCGTTGTGGGCATTGTGGACCAAAGGCAGGACCGACGGCGGTACCTTGGCCCCGGCCACGATGGCTTCGGCCTGGGGATCGGAGGTCACCGCCACCTTGCCGAGCGAGCCGTCCAGCAGCACCCATTGCGGCGCGACGACATCCAGGGTGTTGACATGTCGGCGCAGCGACGTCCGCGAATCCTGGTCCCAACTGACATAGAATCCGATCGACAGCGGTCGGGCGCGGCCGCCGACCGCCACCTTGTCGGGCCTGGGCACTCGCCGCCACTGGAACGAGCGCTTCAGCCGATGCGCGGTCTCGACGTGCATCGCCTGCAGAACCTCCGGATCCTTCAGGGCCAAGGTCGGCAAGATCGGCGCGAACGCCAGGGTGACGAAGAAGCCGGCCACGACCAGGGCCGCCAAGGCGACCGCCATGCCAAGGCCGAAATTGGCGCGCCTGGCCCGCCGGCCCGTGGGGTCGTGGAAAATGAACTCGTCCATCGTCGGGCTGTCTGGCGGCCTTTTGCCGTTTAGCGCATTCGCCGCGCCGGCGGTGAACATGCCGCAAGCTTTGGGCGATGCAAGGGCCGGGCTCCAGAATAGCAGGCCGATGGAGCCCCCGGGTCAGCTCCGGCGTCTTTCGCGCCATTGCGCCGCGGTCTGGCTCCAGATGTCGATGTCAGCTTCGTTGGGCGGCGGCATCCGGCCGACGCCCGTGAGACTCGACCCCAGTCTCTGGGCGACCTTTTGCGAGGCGATATTGCCGCTGTCGATGCAATGGATGATCTCGGACCAGCCGAGCCTGTCGACGGCGAAATCCATCGACGCCGCCGCCGCCTCGCAAGCGTAGCCTTTGCCCCACGCCTCGCGCGCCAGGCCCCAGCCAACCTCGTTGCCAGGCCAGCCTTCGGGGCGATGCGGTCCGATACGGCCGATCCAGCGCCCGCTGGACCGTTCGATCACCGAAAACATCCCAAAACCCTGCAGCGCCCATGACCCGGCCATGCCTGTGAAGCCGCGCCAGGCGACCGATCGCGGCTGCACGCCGCCCAAATGGCGCATGACTTCGGGGTCGGCGCAGGACTCGGCATAGGCGTCGAAATCCTCACGCGTGGGGGCGCGCAGGATCAACCGCTCGGTCTGCAGGGTCGGGGCCTGCATTTCAGCCCAGCGCCGGCTCGATCTGTCGGCAGGCGGCGATCAGGGATCGAACCGCGTCCACCGACTTGGCGAACATCGCCCGTTCGCTTTCATCGAGCGGAAATTCCATGACCCGCTCGGCGCCGCCGGCCCCGATCACCGTCGGGACTCCGACGTAGAGATCGGAAAGGCCGTACTGGCCGCTCAGGTGGGCGGCGCAGGGGAGCACGCGCTTTTCATCGCGGAGAAAGGCTTTGGCCATCGCAATCGCGCTCTCGGCCGGGGCGTAGTAGGCCGATCCGGTCTTCAGCAGGGCGACAATTTCGCCCCCGCCGCCGCGCGTCCGTTTGACGATCGCGTCGAGAGCCTCCTGGCTGAGCAGCCCCTGACGGACGATCTCCGGTAGCGGCAGGCCTCCCACCGTCGAGTGGCGAACCATCGGCACCATGTCGTCGCCATGACCTCCGAGCGTCCAGGCGTGGACATCCCGCACCGACACGCCGGTCGCCTCGGCCAGGAAGTAGCGGAAACGGGCCGAATCCAGCACCCCGGCCATGCCGATCACCATCGGGTGCGGCAAGCCGGAAAATTCCCGCAACGCCCAGACCATGGCGTCGAGCGGATTGGTGATGCAGATGACGAAAGCGCCGGGCGCATGCGCCTTCAGCCCCGCGCCGACCGCCTTCATCACCTTGAGATTGATGCTCAGCAGATCGTCGCGGCTCATGCCGGGTTTGCGCGGCACCCCGGCGGTGACGATGGCCACGTCCGCCCCAGCGATCTCGGCGTAGTCTCCAGCTCCCTTCAACGCGCAGTCGACGCCGATCACCGGCGTCGCCTGGGCCAGATCCAGCGCCTTGCCCTGCGGCGCGCCCTCGACGATGTCGAACAGCGTCACATCGCCCAGACCTTCGCGAGCGGCAATGTGGGCCAGGGTGCCGCCGATCATGCCGGCTCCGATCAAGGCGATTTTCGCGCGAGCCATCAGGCGTCCAACTCCATGCTGCGGTGCGGATGGGAAAGCCGGCGCGGTCTAGACCTGGGAAGCGGGCCCTGCAAGGCTGGGCCATGTTCCGTCTGCACCCCGCTCTAAGGGCCGCCTCGATCGCCATTGGTAGGCTCGGCCTCAGCGAGGTCCGGTTGCAGCGCGATCGCCGTTTCGCCTGGATTGTTCTCGTCCCGCGGGTCGCCGGCGCCGCGGCTCTGGAGGACCTGACCGAGGCCGATCGGATCGGTCTGCTCGGCGAGGTCGCCGCCGCCGGTCGCGCGGTCAGGGTCATGGGCGAGGCGCTGAGTCGACCCGTCGAGCGGCTCAATATTGGCGTTCTCGGCAATATCGTTCCGCAGCTGCACGTCCACGTCGTCGGTCGCCGGCGCGACGATCCGGCGTGGCCGGGACCGGTCTGGGGGGCCGGCGAAGCAGAAGCCTATGGCGCGCCGGACCTGCGCCGGGCGCTCAGGGCGGCGCGGGCCAGTCTCGCGTCAGGCTGACCGGCCGCCGCCGGCCGGGGCCCTGCCAGAGGCCGCTCCAGCGGTCGCGGGCGGCGGGCCGCAGGCGGACGGTCACCGAGGGTGAATGCAGCAACAAGCTTTGACCGGAACGACGGCAGGCGATCGGTCGCGCAGTGGCCGCACTCTCCCGCCGCCAGACGCACTGGAGCCCGGCGCCCGAGGCCGGATCGGCGATCGCCACCAGGGCCAGGATATGGTCACCTTCGCTCAGCCGCCAGACGCCATCGACGGGACCTTGCAGGGCCTCCGCCGCCGCCGCCGATTGCGCGATACGCGCCCCCACCGGGTCCAGCGGCGCGCTGACCAGGGCCGACATCAGGATGGCGGCGATCATTCCGCCCTGTCTATGGCCTCGGCGAGGGCGGCGAGCCTGACCGCCTGGTCGCGATGCAACAGCTCGGCCAGCCGACCATCGACGCGCAACGCGCCCTTGCCGGCGTTTTCGGGCGCCGCGAAGGCGGCGATCACAGCCTTGCTCCAGGCCAGTTCGCGTGGATCGGGACAAAAGACCTGGTTGCAGACGGCCAGGTGCGAGGGGTGGATCACGGTCTTGCCGTCGAACCCAAAGTCACGGCCCTGGCGGCAGACCGCCTCGAGGCCCGCGAGATCGTCGATACCGTCATGAACCCCATCCAGGACGGCCAGGCCGGCGCCGCGGGCCGCCGCCACGGTCAGGGCCAGCGCCGGATGGAATGGCGTGCGCTCGGGCGTCATTCGGGCCCCCATCTCCTTGGCCAGGTCGTTGAGGCCCATGACCAGGCCGGCCAGCCTGCCGCGCCCGGCCATCTGGGCGATTTCAGCCAGCGCGAACAGCGCCGCGCAGGTCTCGATCATCACCCAGATGCGAGTCGCGGCGGGAGCGGAGGCGAGGGCATCGGCGGCGGCGGCGACGTCGGCGGCGGAGCTGACCTTCGGAACCAGCACGGCGTCGGGGCCGGCCGCCGCCGCGGCGGCGAGATCCTCCGCGCCCCAGGGCGTCGCCAAGCCGTTGACGCGTATGACGGTCTCCCGGCGTCCAAAGCCGCCGACCCGCACCGCCGCGACGGCCGCCAGCCGCGCCTCGATCTTGGACTCCGGCAGCACGGCGTCCTCGAGATCGAGGATGACCACGTCGCAGGGCAGAGTCCGGGCCTTTTCCACCGCCCGCCCGTTGGCGGCCGGCATGTAGAGGGCGCTCCGGCGTGGCCTGACCTGCGACATTTCCGCCTCTTCGTGGCATAAGGGGTCATGACCATCCGCTACGAGGCCGGGGCGCGCAACGTCTTGGGCGGCGAGTTGGAGCCCTGCTCCCTGCGCCCCCTCACCGGCTTCTATCGCAACGGCTGTTGCGAGACCGGGCCCGAGGACGTCGGCATGCATACCGTTTGCGTGGTGATGACCGACGCCTTCCTTCGGTTTTCCAAGGCGGTCGGCAACGATCTGTCGACCCCCAGGCCGGAGTTCGGCTTTCCGGGCCTGAAGGCTGGCGACCGCTGGTGCCTGTGCGCGCCACGCTGGAAACAGGCCCTGGACGCCGACGCGGCCCCTAAGGTGGTGCTGGAAGCGACCCATGAAGAGGTGCTGGCGATCGCCCCGCGGAACATCCTCGAGGCCTATGACGCCGCCAAGGGATAGGCGCGCTCAAGCCGGTAGTGCGATCCGGCGTCGCTGAGCCAACTCGAATAAAGGCCAAATCTGCGGACGGGAAAACTCGGCGATTTCAGAAGATTGTGCGTCTGCATCCAGGCGGCGACGGCGGACGGGTCGGCCCGATTCAGATAGGCCAGGGTGACATGCGGCCGATAGGCCCGGCGCTCGGCCATCAGTCCGGCCCGGCGCGCCGCGCGCTCACAGCGTCCGGCGAGAATCTCCAGCGGCTCATTGGCCGCCACGCCCGCCCAGACGGCGCGGATGTCGTCGCCATCCGAGAAACAGCCGGCCCCGCTGAGGACGATTTCGAACGGCGCCTGGGCCACGGTGGCCAGTTCCGCATCGAGATCGTCGGCGACATCTTCCCTCACCGATCCGAAGAAGCGCAGGGTGACGTGCAGGGTATCGGCGGCCCGCCAGCGCGCGCCCAGCAGTCCTTTCTGACGCGGCCCAAGGGCGCTGGCGATATCGTCCGGCAAGGCGATGGCGGCGAACAGTCGGATCATGGCTTCGGCATAGAAGCTGACGAACCGGTAACCAAGCCGCGCCTTGCGCCAGGGCGCGGCCGGGACGATATTCCCTATTCGAGCGTCGGAATGGCGACGCGGACAAGGGAATTGAAATGAGCGACTTCGATCGCGGCCAGGCTTGGTCAACGGGCGCCGCGGCGCCTGACATGGCCATCGACGCCGGCCTGCGCGGCTTCATGCTCGGCGTCTACAACAAGGTGGCTCTGGGTCTGGTGCTGTCCGCGGCCCTGGCTTGGGTGACCGGGAACTATCCGCCAGTGCGCGACCTGCTGTTCCGGGTCGATGTCTATGGCCGCATTGGCTACACCGTGCTGGGCATGGTGGTCGCCTTCGCGCCGCTAGCCATCCTGCTCTTTCAGGCTTTCGCCCGCCGCACCTCGCCGCGCATAGCGGCGGTCACCTATTGGGCGATCGTGGCCATGATCGGGGCCTCGTTCGGCATGCTGTTCCAGATCTACGCCGGAGCCAGCATCGCCCAGACCTTCCTGGTCACCGCCATCGCCTTCGGCGGCCTGTCACTGGTCGGCTACACCACCAAGCGCGACCTTCGTCCGATGGGCAGCTTCCTGATCATGGGCCTGTGGGGCCTGATCGTCGCCATGCTGGTCAGCCTGTTTTTCCATTCGGCGGCGATGGTTTTCGCCATCAATGCGATCGGCGTGCTGATCTTCGCCGGCTTGATCGCCTATGACACGCAGCGACTGAAGATGATGTACTACAACCTCGGCGGCGATCAGGCGGGGATGAGCGTGGCCACGAGCTATGGCGCGCTCAGCCTCTATCTCGACTTCGTCAACCTGTTCCGGTTTTTGCTGTTCTTCATGGGCGGTGGCGCCCGTCGCTGACCGAAGCGGCCGATCCCTTCAACGGTTAAGCCCCGACCCGCGAGGGTCGGGGTTTTTCATTGGGTCTGGGTTTTTCATTTGACCACGGCGAAGCGGGCGCGATCGAATACCCTCAGCACCTGCGCCAGGTCATGGCCTCGGCGCAGCACCAGTCCACCAGGCGCGGTGACCGACCAGGCCCCTTGGCGGCCGCCCTGCGCCGGTCGCTTCTCGATCCGATAGATCGGGGTCTCGCTAGCCCGCCGGAAAACCGAAAACACCGCCGCATCCCTGAGCGTGTCGATGGCGTAGTCGCGCCAGTGGCCGGCCCCGACCATCCGACCGTAGAGCCGCATCAGAGAATCGAGTTCCCGCCGGTCGAAACAGACCGCTGGGCTGGGGGCGGCGAGCGAATCAAAGGCCATCTTTGCGTCGACCTTAGCCAACCAAACCGCACTTGGCGAGGCAGGCGCGCGGGCGCACGCGGCCATGACCTGACGTCTCGATCGATCGGTATTATATTGGCGTCATGGCCATCGCCGCTCGGGTCAGTCCCAGGGAATTCTTCAGTCCCGAAGAATGGGCCCCGTTCGCCGTGCGCTCATCCTGGCGCGGCTTGGCCCTGGTGGCCCATTGTTGGCTGGTGATCGGGGTGACGACCGCCGCCGCCGTGGTCTGGCCGTTCCTCATTCCCCTGGCTGTCGCCATCATCGGGGCCCGCCAGCTCGGCCTCGCCATCCTGATGCACGACGCCGCCCACGGGGCTCTGCACCCGAACCCGAAGATCAACGACTTCGTCGGCGAGTGGCTGTGCGGCGGCGGCCTTGCGCCCTATCGCAAATATCATCTGCAGCACCACAAATTCGCCCAGCAGGCCGAAGACCCGGATCTCGGGCTTTCGGCTCCGTTCCCGATCAGCCGGGCGTCGATGCGCCGCAAGGCAGTGCGCGATCTGACCGGGCAGACCTGGTTCAAGCAACGCTTCGGGCGGCTCATCGCGAGGGTGAAATCAGGCGACGAGCCCCGCGCGGCCGTGTTGGTCGACGAACTGCGCCGTCAGCGACGCTGGCTGATCGTCAATGGCCTGGCGATCGCCGCCTTCACCGCCGCCGGCTATTGGTGGGCCTGGTTCGCGCTGTGGCTGCTGCCGAGGGCCACATGGTTCCAACTCGTCACCCGCATCCGCAACATCGCCGAGCACGCGCTGGTGGCCAAGGACGAGCCCGACCCGCTGCAACACGCACGCACCACCTACGCCGGGTGGATCGAGCGCGCGTTCATCGCCCCCTATTATGTGAACTATCACTGCGAGCATCACATGTTCATGCATACGCCCTGCTGGAGGCTGCCGCGTCTGAACCGACAGCTAGCGGCGCTCGGCGTGACTCCGCGAATGCGCACCGCGCCGGGCTACAGCGCCGTGCTGCGCGCCGCCGCTCCAGTTTGAGCGGCCCGGGCGTCGCGGCGCGCCCGCACCTGCAATCTCAGGGCGTTGAGCTTGATGAATCCGGCCGCGTCGCGGTGATCGTAGGCGACCGCGCCTTCCTCGAAGGTGACCAGCTCCTGGTCATAGAGGGAATGCGGGCTGGAACGGCCGACGATGCTGACGTTGCCCTTGTAGAGCTTCACCCGCACATCGCCGCTGACCAGCGCCTGGGAATGATCGATGGCCGCCTGCAGCATCTCCCGCTCCGGCGAGAACCAGAAGCCGTTGTAGATCAGCGCCGCGTAGCGCGGCATCAGTTCGTCCTTGAGGTGCATGGCGCCGCGATCGAGGGTGATCGATTCGATGCCGCGATGGGCCGCCAAAAGGATGGTCCCGCCGGGTGTCTCATAGACGCCGCGCGATTTCATGCCGACGAACCGGTTCTCGACCAGGTCGAGGCGTCCGACCCCGGCGTCGTGGCCGAGGGCGTTCAGGCGCGTCAGCAAGGCGGCTGGGGACAGGCTTTCGCCATCAATGGCGACCGGATCGCCGGCCTTGAAGGAGAGGGTGAATTCGACCGGGCTGTCGGGCGCGTCCTCGGGGGCCAGGGTGCGCATGTGAACGAACTCGGGGGCGGGCTGGCTCGGGTCCTCGAGCACCTTGCCCTCCGAGGATGAGTGCAGGAGGTTGGCGTCGACGCTGAACGGGGCCTCGCCGCGCTTGTCTTTGGCGATCGGAATCTGGTGCGCCTCGGCGAACTCCAGCAGCGCCTCGCGGCTCTTGAAGGCCCATTCACGCCACGGCGCGATGATGCGGATATCCGGCTCCAGGGCGAGATAGCCGAGCTCGAAGCGCACCTGATCGTTGCCCTTGCCGGTGGCCCCGTGACAGACGGCGTCGGCGCCGACCTTTCGGGCGATGGCGATCTGGGCCTTGGCGATCAGCGGCCGGGCGATCGCGGTGCCGAGCAGATACTGACCCTCATAAACCGTATTGGCGCGAAACATCGGAAACACGAAGTCGCGCACGAAATCTTCGCGGAGGTCCTCGATGAAGATGTTTTCCGGGGCGACGCCAAGCAGCAGGGCCTTGTCGCGGGCCGGGCCGAGCTCGTCGCCCTGACCGAGGTCGGCCGTAAAGGTCACCACCTCGCAGCCGAACTGTTGTTGCAGCCACTTCAGGATGATCGAGGTGTCGAGGCCGCCCGAATAGGCGAGCACGACCTTCTTCGGCATATCGCTCATGGGGTCTCCGGGGACAGGTCCGCGGCGCTTAAAGGCGGTCGGGCCGGCCAGCGCAAGTCGCCCTAGACGGTCATCTGAGCGCCAAGCTCGATCACCCGGCCAGGCGGGATATGGAAAAACTCACTGGGATTGGCGGCGTTCTTCTGCAGGAAAATGAAAAGTCGATCCTGCCACAGCGGCATGCCGGAGTGGGTGTCCGGCACGATCTTGCGCCGGCCGAGAAAGAAGCTGGTGGTCATGATGTCGAATTTGACGCCGTGTTTTTTGCTCTCAGCCAGGGCGCGCGGGACGTTCGGACTTTCCATGAACCCATAGTTCAAGGTGACCAGGGCGAAGTCGTCGTTGATTCGCTCGACCCTGATCCGTTCGGCCGGCTTTACGCGCGGGGTTTCAGCGGTGCGAATGGTCAGAATGACATTGCGTTCGTGCAGGACCTGGCTGTGCTTGAGATTGTGCAGAAGGGCCACCGGGGCAAGTTCCGGGGTGGAGGTCGGAAACACCGCGACGCCAGGGGCGCGATAGGGCGGCCGCCTGGCCAGCATGGCGATGACATCGGAGAGCGGCACGCTTTCGGACTTGGTCTTGGCGCTGAGGATGGCGACGCCCTTGGTCCAGGTCTGGATGACCACCACCAGGCCGGCCCCGAACACCACTGGCAGCCACGCGCCGTCGACGATCTTGACGAGATTGGCGGTCAGGAACACCCCGTCGACAAAGGCGATCGGAGCGAACACCAGCGCCGCCAGCGGCCAGCGCCAGCGCCATAGCCGCAGGGCGACGACAAAGGCCAGGCAGGTGGAGACGAACATGGTGCCGGTCACCGCCACCCCGTAGGCGCTGGCCAGCCGGTGCGAGGTCTGGAATACGACGAGCAGCACCAGCACCCCGATCATCATCAAGGAATTGGCGGCCGGCACGAAGATCTGGCCGGTCTGAGTGGCCGAGGTGCGACGAATGGCGAGCCGGGGCAGGAGGCCGAGCTGCACCGCCTGCCGGGTCATCGAATAGGCGCCCGTGATCACCGCCTGGCTGGCGATCACCGCCGCCGCCGTGGCCAGGGCCAGGACTGGCCAGTAGGCCGCGTGCGGCGTCATGGCGAAGAATGGACTGTGGCGCGCCTCCGGGTGATGCAGAACCAGGGCGCCTTGACCGAGGTAATTGAGCGCCAGGCACGGCCAGACAATCCAGAACCAGGCGAACCGAATCGGCCGGCGCCCGAACTGGCCCATGTCGGCATAGAGGGCCTCGGCGCCGGTGACGGCGAGAAAGACGCTGCCCAGGATGACGAATCCGACAAACCCATTCTCGGCCAGGAAGCGCGCGGCGTAGGCGGGGTTGAGGGCCAGAAACACCGACGGATCGCGAATGATGTTGAGCGCTCCGAGCGCCCCCAGGGTCAAGAACCAGAGCCCGGTAACGGGTCCGAACAGCGACGCCACCTGGTGGGTGCCGCGCGCCTGGACCAGGAACAGAGCAATGAGAATCCCGGCCGCCAGCGGCAGCACCATCGGCGCCAGCAAATGACCAATCTGCGGAGCGCCGCTGAGGCCCTCGACCGCCGAGAGCACTGAAAAAGCGGGTGTGATCACGCCATCGCCGAAGAACAGGGCGACGCCCACCACCCCGACCAGAAACAACACGCGGCTCGGCCCGCGCGAGACGCGTTGCGCCAGGGCCATCAGCGCGACAGAGCCGCCCTCGCCCTTGTTGTCGGCCCGCATCAGCACGGTGATGTACTTGAGGGTCACGATCAGCGTCAGCGTCCACAGGATCAGCGACACGACCCCAAGCACGGCCAGATGCGGCGGCCCGACCGGGCGCGAATGAGCCAGGGCTTCGCGCAAGGCATAGAGGGGACTGGTGCCGATATCGCCGAACACGACGCCAACGGCGCCAAGCGTCAGGGCCGCGAAGCTCCGCCGCGCGCCGCGTACGTGGCCGGTGGGCGTGGTTGCTGGCGCAGGGCCTGGATCGACCAAGCTGGGGATCTTTCCTCTGGAGGCAGGGGCCGCTGCAGCGGGCGCCCGTACACCCAAAGCTGGAGCGGTTCAATCCAGGTTCAGTCGCGCCACGGTCACGGCGTCGGCTGACGCGGGGCGCCGCCGACTTTGCAAGACCGGCGGCGACGACTAGGCTTGTCGCCCAATGACTCCCACGACGCGCCAATCGCCTTGAGCCGCCGGCTCGCCCTTGTCACCGGCGCCTCAGCGGGGATCGGGGCCGCTTTCGCGCGCATTTACGCCCGCCACGGCTACGATCTGGCGCTCAGCGCCCGCCGTGCCGATCGCCTGTCGGCGCTGGCCGATGAACTGCGCCTGTCGCAGGGTGTCGAGACCTTCGTGCTCCCCGCCGACCTCGCCGACCCGGCCGCCGCCCAGGACCTTATGGCGCAGATCGCCGCCCAGGGCCGGACCGTCGACGCCCTGGTCAACAATGCCGGCTATGGCCTGACCGGCGCCTATGCCGACAGCCGCTGGGAAGACCAGGCGGCGTTTCTGCAGGTCATGGTGACGGCGCCCTGCGAACTCACCCACCGCGTCCTTCCAGGAATGATCGACCAGCGCTTTGGGCGCATCGTCAATGTGGCCTCGCTCGCCGGCCTGCTGCCAGGCGCTCCGACCACCGGCCTCTATGGGGCGGCGAAATCGCTGTTGGTCAGCTTCTCTCAGACCCTGCACGCAGAGACACGCGAGGTCGGCGTGCATGTTACGGCGCTCTGTCCGGGATTTACCTGGTCGGAATTCCACGACGTCAATGGCACGCGGGACGCGCTGTCGCGGGTCCCGGCCTGGCTCTGGATGGGGGCCGACGAGGTGGCCGCCAGCGGCTATGAAGCCGCCGAGGCCAACCGTCCGGTCTGCGTTCCGGGGGCGCCGAACAAGGCGATCGCCGCCCTGGCGCATCTTTTGCCCGAGGCGTGGACGACCAGCCTCATGAGCCTGCGCGGTCGCTTCGGGGCCGACCGGCCCTAGAGCAACCCGGTTTAGACGGCGTCGTCCGGGCTCTAAGGTTTGTGGCAGACGGCGCTGGCCGGAATGCAACTGGCTCCGCAGGGTTTGCCGGTCTTGCAGACGGGCGCGGCCTTGGCGGCCTTGTCGGCGGCTGACTTGGCCTTGTGTTCGGCCTTCTTAGCGGTCGACAGATCGGTCTTGGCGGCGTGAGCCGAGGCTTTCGCCGCGGACTTGCTGGCCGTCGCCATGGTCGCGGCGCTTTTCTCCGCCGCGGCCACAGACGGGCATTTGATCCATTTGCCCTTGGTGTCGTGACAGCTCTTGGCGTCGGCCGCGGAGGTGAACGCCAAGGCCGCGACAGCGGCGAAAATCAAGGTGGTGCGCATGCGCTGATCTCTCTTGGTTGCCCTTCCAGGCTTGCGCCGAAGCTGGCTCAAGCCTGACTATAACGCCGATGGAGCCGGAGCGATCCGTCGACGGCTCAGTTTGCATGCCGCGGGGTCTGATAGGGTTGCGCGACCTCGTGGCGCACCGAGCCCACGGTCGAGGCCGCCCAGCCAGTCAGGATGAACTGCACCGCCATGGCGGTGAGCAACAGGCCCAGAACCCGGACCACGATGACCATACCGACGCGGCCCATAACCCGCGCGATGGCGCTGGCGAACCAGAAGGCCAAGACAATGGAAACGGCGATGGCGGCGATGACGCCTAGGCCGACGGCCACGCCGGCGGGGCCCAGCACCTTGCCCTCCTCGGCATAGATGACCGCCGACGAGATCGCGCCTGGACCGATCAAAAGCGGCATGCCGAAGGGCACGATCAGGCTCTCGAACCGTCGGGCGGCGTAGGCGCGAACCGAGAGCGGCTGGGCGCCGGGGACTTGCGGCTCGGAGTCCTTGACAATGTCGCCGCGCACCATGTCCAGGCCCATGAGCAGAAGTACGACGCCGCCGGCGATGCGGAACGCCGGCAGCGAAATGCCGAAGAAGCGCAGGAGCGCCAATCCGGTGACATAGAAAAAAGCCAGGAAAACCAGCGCGAAGAGCGCCATATAGAGAGCCGTCAAGCGACTTTGCGCCGGCGTCGCCCCGGTCGTGGCGGCCGCGTACAACGGCACATTGCCCACCGGATCGATGAGCGCGAACAGGGCGATGAAGAAATTGACGGCGAAGGCGGCTGCGGTCATGGGCCGGCATAGCGCAAAATGCCGCGGCGTTAGAAGTCCACGGCGCGGCCTTTGCGTTCCCAGTCACCATAGCGGACCGGATCGGGTCCGGTCGGGCCGCCGATCTCGTCGGGCGGCGCTGGGGTCGGCGCGAGATCGGTCTGGCGCCGCGTCGCCGCCTCAATGAGCGCTCGCCGGGCGGCGGGCGAAAGCGCCTTGCCGGGAGCCGCGCCGGGCGGCCGAGCTTCAGTCATCGGCCCAACCTAATGATCCATTGACAGGGCGGCAAATGGGCTGGCGGGTGCGGCGATGGCTTCCGATCCGGCTCGCACCGCCGCCCAACGCCTGCTGGCCGCGGCGCTTTCCGGGCGAGGCCGTCTTGAGCCGGCGCTGGAAGGGCTCGGCGGACTGTCGCCAATAGATCGGGCTTTCGGCCGCGCTCTGGTCATGGCCTGCCTGCGCCATCTTGGGCCCATCGACGCCGTTCTCGACCGGCGGCTCAGTCGGCCGCCGCCGGCCCCTATTCGCGACCTGATGCGCCTCGGCATGGCTCAGGCGTTCTGGCTCAAGGTCCCGGCTTTCGCGGCTGTCGATAGCGTCGTCGCCCTGGCCCCGCAGCGCTGGCGCGGGTTGATCAACGCGGTCTTGCGCGGCCAGCTCCGGGAAGGAATGCCGGCCGACGGCGCCGAGGAACTGGCGCCGGCATGGCTGATGGCGCGCTGGCGCGCCGCCTATGGGGTGACGGACGCCGCCGCCATCGCCGCCGCCATCGCCGCCGAGCCCGACACCGATCTGACGTTCAAGGCGGCGGCCACGCCAGACCGTCTGGCCGAATTGGGCGGCCATGCCCTCGCTGGCGGGACAATCCGCACATCGCGCCGCGGCGAGCTCTCCACCTGGCCCGGATTCGCGGAGGGCGAATGGTGGGTCCAGGATGCGGCCGCCGCCGTCCCCGGTCGCCTGTTGCCGCAGCCGGGACAGACCGTGCTCGACCTGTGCGCCGCGCCCGGCGGCAAGACGCTGCAATTGGCCAGTGGCGGCGCGACCGTAACCGCCGTCGATCGCTCGGAAAGCCGCCTTCAACGCCTGAGGGAAAATCTCAAGCGGATAGGCCTCTTAGCCGAACTGGTGGTCGCCGACGCCACTGACTGGAGCGACGAGCGCGGCTTCGACGCCGTTCTGCTCGACGCCCCCTGTTCCGCCACGGGTGCGTTTCGCCGCCATCCGGACGTGCTGTGGAATGCTCGCCCGGGCGACATAGCCGCCCTGGCCGGGGCCCAGGCGAAATTGCTGCGTTCGGCGGCCCGACGGGTCAAGCCCGGCGGCCTGCTGGTCTACAGCGTCTGTTCCCTGGAGAAAGAAGAGGGCGAGGCGCAACTGGCTGATTTCCTGGCCGCCGATCACGAATTCAGCATCGCCCCGATCGCGTCCGGCGAAGGCGGATCGCCCGTCGCCAGTCTGACGCCGCAAGGCTGGCTGCGAATCCTGCCGCACCATCTCGATGGCGGCATTGACGGCTTTTTCATCGCCCGCCTGCGCCGTCGCGCGTGACCTTGGCCGGCCGGGGCCGTAAGAACGGCGACCGATGCGCCGCCCGATCATCGCCCCGTCGATCCTGTCCGCCGACTTCTCCAGGCTCGGCGAGGAAGCGCGCGCCGTAGAGGCGGCCGGCGCCGATTGGCTTCATGTCGATGTCATGGACGGGCATTTCGTCCCCAATCTGACCATCGGACCGATGGTGGTGAAGGCGTTGCGCCCGCATGTGGGCATTCCCCTGGACGTGCATTTGATGATCGCCCCTGTCGACCCCTATCTGCAGGCTTTTCGCGACGCCGGCGCCGACCACATCCTCGTGCACCCGGAGGCCGGGCCGCACCTCGACCGAAGCCTGCGGCGCATTCGTGAGCTGGGCGCCCGCCCCGGCGTGGTTCTCAATCCCTCGACGCCGCCAGAGGCCATCGCCTGGGTGATGGACGCCGTCGATCAGATCCTGGTCATGAGCGTCAATCCAGGCTTCGGGGGCCAGAAATTTCTGAGCTCGCAACTCGCGAAAATCGCCTGTCTGCGGGCGATGATCGACGCGGCGGGCCGCGATATCGTGCTCGAGGTCGACGGCGGCGTCGATCCAGAGACGGCGCGCGCCTGCATTGACGCCGGAGCTCACGCCCTGGTCGCCGGCAGCGCGATCTTTGACGCCGGTGAAGCGCACTATCGCGCCAACATCGCCGCCTTGCGTGGCGTTGACAGCTAAGCCGGCGGCTCTATTTTTCACCTCGCCTGCGCGTGACTGGCGAGAAGAGGTGGGCGACCACCGGGGAGCGCGCCGGTTTCTCACGCCGCGCGCCTGGGCGATTCACCCGCAGCCTGGAGACCGCCCATGAGCGCGCCCGCCTTTCCGCCCGCCCCGGACTTTGCGCCGATCCGCCGGGCCCTGATTTCGGTCTCCGACAAGAGCGGGCTGATCGAAATGGCGCGCGATCTGGCGGCGCTCGGTGTCGAGCTGGTCTCGACCGGCGGTACGCGGGCCGCCATCGCCGCCGCTGGCATGGCGGTCACTGACGTCGCCGACGTGACCGGCTTTCCAGAGATGATGGATGGACGGGTCAAGACCTTGCACCCGGCAGTGCACGGCGGCCTTCTGGGCGTGCGCAATGCCCCCGATCATGCCGCCGCCATGGCCGCCCACGGCATCGCCGGCATCGATCTTCTCTATGTCAATCTCTATCCATTCGAAGCCACGTTGTCGGCCGGCGCGCCCGACGAGGTCTGCATTGAAAACATAGATATCGGCGGCCCGGCGATGATCCGTTCGGCGGCTAAGAACCACGGCTTCGTGACCGTGTGCGTCGCCCCGGTCGACCTCGCCGAGGTCATCGAGGCGGTGCGGGGCGAGGGCGGGACGCGGCTGGCGCTGCGGCGGCGACTGGCCGCTCGCGCTTTCGCCCGCACCGCCGCCTACGACAGCGTTATCGCGGCCTGGATGGCTGAGCCGGAGGATGGCGCCTGGCCGGGCCGCAAGACGATCGCCGGAACCCTGAAGCAGGCGATGCGATATGGCGAGAACCCGCACCAGGCCGCAGCGCTTTATCTGGCCGGCCGGGGGCGGCCGGGGGTCGCCACCGCCCGCCAGCTTCAGGGCAAGGCGCTCGGCTACAACAACATTGCCGATACCGATGCCGCTTTCGAACTGGTGGCTGAATTCGATCCGGCGATCGGCCCCGCGGTGGCGATCGTCAAGCATGCCAATCCCTGCGGGGTCGCCTTGGGCGCAGACCTGGAAAACGCCTACCGGCGAGCGTTGCAATGCGACCCGGTTTCGGCCTTTGGCGGCATTGTCGCCGTCAACCAGCGCCTCGATGAAGCGGCCGCCCGAGCCATAGCCGAGATCTTCACCGAGGTGGTTATCGCCCCGGACGCCGATGACGCGGCTATCGCCGTCTTCGCCAAAAGGAAGAACCTGCGCCTGCTGCTCACCGGCGGCCTTCCCGACCCGCGCGCCGAGGATGAGACGTTTCGCTCGGTGGCCGGTGGCTTTCTCGTCCAGGGCCGCGACGCGCGGGCGATCGGCCCGGCCGACCTCAAGGTCGTCACCCGTCGCCAGCCGAGCGAAGCGGAAGTGCGTGACATGCTGTTCGCCTTCACCGTGGCCAGGCATGTGAAATCCAACGCCATTGTCTTCGCCCGCGACGGTCAGACCGCCGGGATCGGGGCCGGCCAGATGAATCGGCGCGATTCAGCCCGGATCGCCGCGCTGCGCGCCGCCGAGGCGGCCGCGGCGGCTGGCCTCGACCGGTCGCTCGCTAAGGGATCGGCATGCGCGTCCGACGCCTTTTTTCCGTTCGCCGACGGTCTGATGCAAGCGGCCGAGGCCGGAGCCGGCGCGATCATCCAGCCCGGTGGTTCGATCCGCGATGAAGAGGTGATCGCCGCGGCCGATGCGGCAGGGGTGACGATGGCTTTCACTGGCATGCGGGTTTTCCGGCATTAGCGGCGAGTCGAGATGTCGCGGGGCCGCGAACGCAAATCCGGTTAGACTGCTGATTCGCTCAACATTGGAGGGGGGCGAATACGGTGTCGGTGCTCGAGACCAACCTCATCGACTTCATCTATTTGGAAGAAGAAGACGGTCAAATTCCGGTTCTTGTCGTCAGCGACCCGCTGAGCTGGCGGCCGCCCGATGATCGCCGCCACCTGCAGACGCTGCGCGAGAAACTCAAAACTCAGATCGCCTTTGTCGAAACTGGGCAGCTGACCGGCGTCTGGCCCAGCTACAGTGGCGGCCGGGTGCGGGTTCAGATTTACGCTTCCTGTTCGCTGACCGATCGGGCCCGCGATTTCTATCAAAGCATCAGCCAGACAATGAGCGAGTCCAACATGGAGCTCCGCGTCCGACTGTTGGACGCCTGATCGCCTTAGAGCACTAGGCGCGCGGAATTTCGGCGGCGATCGCCTCGGCCTTTGCGAACAGGGCCGGGTCGACCTTAAGGTCCGAGGCCGCGGCGTTCTCTTCCAGTTGCGAGGGGCGGCTGGCGCCGACGATGGCTGAAGCGACATTGTCTTCTCGTAGCACCCAGGCCAGGGCGAACTGGGCCAAGGTGCAGCCGGCCGCCTCGGCGATGGGTCTGAGCTTTTCGACCGCTTCCAAGACCTCAGGCCGCATCCAGCCCGAGATCGCTCCGCTCATCTCGTCACTGGCCGCGCGCGTATCCGCGGCCGGCTTGCCGCCCGGCGCATATTTTCCGCTGAGCACGCCCTGGGCCAAGGGCGACCAGACGATCTGGGACACTCCGTGTTCGCGGCAGAATGGGATCACCTTCTGTTCGGGACGCCGCCACAGCAGCGAATATTGCGGCTGGCTGGAGACGAAGCGTTCCACGTTCTCAAGGGCGAAAGCTTCGGCAATGTGTTGGGGCGACCATTCCGAAAAGCCGATCCAGCGCGCCTTGCCCGCCTTAACCACGGCGGTGAGCGCTTCCATGGTCTCTTCGAGCGGTGTGTCGGAATCGTAGCGATGGCACTGATAGAGATCGACAAAATCGGTGCGCAAACGCTTCAGCGACGCATCGATCTGTTTGTGGATCTGGTCCGCCGACAACCCGCGGTCGTCAGGGCCCATTTCGCCAAACACCTTGGTGGCCAGGACATAGGAATCGCGCCGCCGGCCCGACAGGGCCTCACCGAGAAAGCTTTCGGCGGCCCCGCGCCCATAGACATTGGCGGTGTCGATAAAATTGATTCCCAAATCGAAGGCCCGATTGACACAGGCCAAGGCGGCGTCGCGCTCGACGCCAACCCCGTAGGTCAACCACGATCCGAGCGAGATCTCCGAAACCTTGAGATCGCTGTCGCCAAGGCGGCGGTATTTCATGGCTTCAATTCTCCGGGGTCCGATGCGAGATCGCGCAGGGCGGCATTGGCGATCGTAAGCTTGGCGAATGTCCACCCTCCGGGAGCGCGCTCGACCTCCTCGACGGTGCGCTTTACCGACCTCACCGCATCGCCGCGTTCGGCCATCCAGGTCGACACCGCATGCGCCGCCCGGTCGCCGGCCTCGTCCGGACCGCAGGTGTCCATGATCGCACCGGTCAACTTGGCCTGCTCAGCGACCATGTCTTCGACGAGCCGGCGAACCGCCAGCCGCTCGAACGAATCCTCGCCGGCCGAGCGCAGCAGCGCCGCGGCGCGCAGGCGGTCGAATCCAAACAGGCCGCCAACTTTGTAGTAGACCTGTGCGGTGGGGGCGAGGCGCCATCCTCGCTCGCTGGCCAGGTCATTGAGAGATGCGGCTTGGGTGAGCGGTCGCATCAGGGCCACTGAATGGGCGATGGCCTTTGGCGCTCCGGCCTTGATCCAGCCATTAGCTCTGCGCACGGCCGCCTTTTGCTCGAACGGGGAGAGTACGGTTGGCACCATTTCCTTCAAGGCGTCCACGGCTGGCCGGTAGGCGCTGACGAGGGCCTGAACGCTGGGTTGCTTGCCGGCGCGGCGCGCCAGCCAGAATGTCTGCCCGCGCAGGAGATCGGCAAGCTCGCGGAACAAGGCCGCTTGACCGGTCCACGGGGCCTTGCCGTCGAGACGCCCCACCCGGTCCCAGATTTCCGAAAACCGCAGCGTCTGTCGCGCCGCCTCGAATGCGGCGATGAAGGCGGCGGTGTCGCACCCGGCGGCGGCCCGCAGGCGCCCCGGAAAGGTCGGCCCGCAAAGATTGACGATATCGTTATCCAAGACCGTGGCGATGATTTCGCGGCGCAACCGATGGCGCTTCATCTCAGACTCGAACCGGCCAAGCGGACGGGGGAAATAGTCCTCAAGCAGCTTGAGAAACCAGGGATCGTCGGGGGCTGTCGAATTGACGATATCGTCGAACAGGTCGAGCTTGGCGTAGGCCAAGAGCACCGCCAACTCGGGCCTCGTCAGGCCTTTGCCGAGTTTGGCGCGCTCTGCGATCGCGGCGGCGTCCGGAAGACCCTCCAGCGTCCGATCGAGCCGGCCAAGGCTTTCGAGGCGAGTCATCAGTCGGGCCTGGGCCTCCAACGCCCCCGCGCCATCCGCCTCAAGCAGCGAGAGGGCCAGCGTCTGGTCGTAGTTGTGTCTCAGCACATGATCGCCGATGTCCTCGGTCATCGAGGCCAGCAAGGCGTCGCGGTCGGCAGCCGCCAACGCTCCCGCCCGTTCCGCCGCGCCGGTGAGGATCTTGATGTTCACCTCGTGGTCGGAAGTGTCGACGCCGGCCGAATTGTCGATCGCATCGGTATCGATCCGTCCGCCATTGTTGGCGAATTCGATCCGACCGGCCTGGGTAAAGCCGAGATTGGCCCCTTCGCCAACCACCCGACAGCGAAGTTCGCGCCCGGTGACGCGGACGGCGTCATTGGCCTTGTCGCCGACATCGAGATCGGATTCGAAGCTGGCTCTTACATAGGTGCCGATGCCGCCGAGGTAGAGCAGGTCGGCGCGGCTGCGCAAAATGGCGTTGATCAGCTCGGATGGCGAAAGGCTTTCGGCTTTCACATCGAGCAGGTTGCGGATCTCGTCGGTGAGAGGGATGGCCTTTACCGCCCTCGGCCAGACGCCGCCGCCAGGCGATATCAGGGACCGATCGTAGTCGTCCCACGAGGAGCGCGACAGGTCGAACAGTCGCTTCCGTTCGCGCCACGAGATTTCAGGATCGGGACTCGGGTCGATGAACACATGCCGGTGGTCGAAGGCGGCGCGCAGCCGCAGGGCCCTGGACAGCAACATGCCATTGCCGAAGACGTCGCCCGACATGTCGCCGACGCCGATGACGTTGGTCGGCGTTCGTTGAATATCGACGCCCATCTCGCGGAAATGGCGCTTGACGCCTTCCCAGGCGCCGCGGGCGGTGATGCCCATGGCCTTGTGGTCATAACCGGCTGAACCGCCGGAGGCGAAGGCGTCGCCAAGCCAGAAGCCGTACTCGATAGCCACACCGTTAGCGATGTCCGAGAAGGTCGCCGTCCCCTTGTCCGCGGCCAC
>DATBOH010000200.1:0-4056 GCA_036553915.1 Caulobacteraceae bacterium
CTGGCTATTCGATCCCACAAAGCTTCGCCGCCGTGTCCTGGGCGGCCCAACGCGATTTCCTGATGACCTTGGTGGTGAGCGCCTGTGGTCTGGCGCACGGCGTCCTTCCCAGCATGATCGAGCGCAAGCGCGGCTCGATCATCAACATCGCCTCGCTGGCGGGATTCGCCCCGGGCGCGGCCGGGCATAGCCTGTATCCGGGCGCCAAGAGTTTGATGATCAAGTTCAGCCAGTCGCTCGATGCCGAATATCGGTCCAAGGGCGTCAGGGTTACGGTCGTTTGCCCCGGATTTACCCGCACGGAGTTCGCGGCCGCGAATGGCACGCAGGGCATTATGGACGCCTCGCCACGGCTGTTCTTTATGACCGCGTCACAAGTTGTTGAAGCGACAATCGCCGCCAACGCCGAAGGCCGGGTCGTCGTCACGCCGGGCTGGCACAACAAAGTCGCCGCCGTGCTGTTACAGTATCTGCCGCAAGCCTGGGTGTCGGCCGCCGTGCGCGCCGGGGCCAGGCGATATCATCTGGGTGGGGAGGTCGCGTGAGTTCACACTTCGATATCGTCGTCGTGGGCTCCGGGGCTGGCGGCGCCACCTTGGCCCAGCGCCTTGCGCCAACCGGCAAGTCGATCCTGATCCTCGAGCGCGGCGAACACCTGCCGCGTGAGGCCGAGAACTGGGATCCGCGGTCGGTGTTCATTCAGCACCGCTACCGCACTCAGGATCGTTGGTTCGACAGCCGCGGTCACCCCTTTACCCCCAACAGCTATTATTATGTCGGCGGCAACACGACCTTCTACGGCGCCGCCTTGATGCGCCTTCGGGGCCGGGACTTCGAAGAGGTCCAGCACGCCGGCGGCGTCTCGCCCGCCTGGCCGCTGACCTTGACCGACTATGGCCCCTACTACGCCGAGGCTGAGCGCCTCTGGCAGGTGCACGGGGCCCGGGGCGAGGACCCCACCGAGGAAGGCGATGAGCCGCCCTACGCCTGGCCGGCCGTGACCCACGATCCGATCATCTCCCAACTCAAGACACATTGGGAAAACGCCGGCTGGCGGCCGTTTTCACTGCCACTCGGCGTCAAGCTGGATGAGGCCCACCCGGTCACCTCGACCTGTATCAAATGCAAGACCTGCGGCGGCTATCCGTGCCTGCTGCGCGCCAAGTCCGACGCCAGAACCCTGGCTATCGAGCCCATGCTCGGCCTTGACAATGTCACCCTGCTCCCAGGCCGCAAGGCCGTGCGGATCGAGACCGACGCCAGCGGCCGCACGGTGACCGAGGTGGTCTGCGAGACGGTCCATGGCGAAGAGCGCTGGAGCGGCGATATTGTCGTTCTCGCGGCCGGTGCGGCCAACACCGCCGCTCTGATGCTGGCTTCAAACAGTCCCGCCCATCCCGACGGGCTCGCCAACAGCTCCGGTCAGGTCGGGCGCAACTATATGTTCCATACCTTGACAGCGATGGTCTCGATGTCGCCGCGCAAGGTCGAGGTGACCTTCCCCAAGACGTTGGCTGTAAACGACTTCTATTTCCGCGACCCGCGCGGCGGTTTCGACTTTCCCATGGGTCACATCCAGCTGTTGGAATATATGACCGGCCAGACCCTGGAAGGCGAAATTTCCGACTGGCTGCCGCCGGCGCTGATCCCCGGGCCTCTGGCCGGTGCGGTGGCCGAGCGGCTGCTGTCGATGTTGGTGATTTCGGAGGATCTGCCCAGCCCCGACAACCGTATCCGTCTCGGCGCCCAGGGCCAGATCATCCTCGACTATCAGCACAATAACCTCGACGGCCACCAGCGGTTGGTGAACGCACTGTGCGAGTCGCTGGATGGTTTTGTGGAATCGGCCCACCCGATCTCGCAGCATCGCATGGAGTTGCACTCGCTGCTGCCCCTCTACGGGACCGCGCACCAGCTTGGCACAGTGCGGTTCGGCAAGGATCCGGCCACCTCGGTCCTCGACCCGTCATGCAAGGCTCACGACCTCGACAATCTCTATGTCGTCGACACCAGCTTTTTCGTCAGCGCCGCGGCGGTCAATCCCACCCTGACGACGGTGGCCAACGCCATGCGGGTCGGCGATATCCTCAAGGATCGCCTGAAGGCGTGAGCCGGACTCTGGCCCGACGCTGCGACGGCGTGTAGGGCGAGGCATGGACACGGCGTCGGCGAACAACGCTCTCTTGGGCGTCCGGGATGGCATTCGCGCCATCCCGCTGGAAAACATCTCGACCCTGGCGCGTGACTGGCTTGGCGATGAGGCCCTCATTCCATTGTGGTTCGGGGAGGGCGATTTGCCGGCCCCGGCCTTCATCGGCGCGGCGATGGCCCGGGCGGTCGCCGATGGGCACGTCTTCTATACCCATCAGAACGGCGTGCGGGCGCTGCGCCAGGCGCTCGCCGACTATCAGTCGGGGCTGGGAGCGACCCGCATCGACGCGGAGCGCATCACCGTCACCACCAGCGGTATGCACGCGATCCTGATGGCGGTGATGATGGTGGCGGCCCCGGGCGACAATATCATCGCCGTCGACCCGGTCTGGCCGAACATCGGCGGTGCGGCGCGCGTGGCTGGCGTCGCGCTCCGATCGGTTCGCATGGACGAGGGCCCGGACGGCTGGAGCCTCGATCTGGATCGGCTGGCGGCCGCCATGGACGCACGCACCCGAATGGTCTTTTTCGCTTCGCCGGGGAACCCCACGGGCGCGATGCTTCCGATGGCGACGCAACGGGCGATCCTGGGCTTGTGCCGGGCGCGCGGCGCCTGGCTGGTGGCCGACGAGGTCTACAATCGCGTCGTCTTCGGAGCCCGCTCGGCCCCCACCATTCTCGATCATGCCGAGGACGAAGATCGGCTGCTGGTGGTCAATAGCTTTTCAAAATCCTGGGCCATGACCGGTTGGCGGATCGGCTGGATCACCCATCCACCGTCGCTCGGGCCGACGCTGGCGATGATCACCCAGTACAGCAACAGCGGCGTCGCCACCTTCATTCAGCATGCCGCGGTCGCCGCCGTCCAGGATGGCGAGCCGTTCGTCGCCAAGTTCCGTGACTATTGCGAGGCCGGCATGGCCATCGTCTGCGACGCGCTGGACGCCCTGCCGCGCGTGCGCATGGGAGCGCGGCCGAAGGCTGGCATGTACGCCTTCTTTCGGGTCGATGGCCTGCCCGACGCGCGCGCCGCCTGCCTGGACATCCTCCAGAAGACCCGGGTCGGGCTGGCCCCGGGCGCGTTCTTCGGACCCGGCTCGGAGAGCTATTTCCGCATCTGCATTTGCCGCTCGCCGAGCAGTCTCCACGAGGCCATGGAGCGTCTGGGTCCGGTCTTCAGCTAGCCCGCTGGGGATTGCTCTACGCCTCGTCGAGGTAAGTCCAGGTGTCAGCCCCATCGAAACGCCGCACTCGCAACGCGTTGACGATCTCTGGCGGAAACAGTCGGGCGTTGACGCCCGTCCTGGCGATCGGCGGCTTTTCGGGATTCGCCACCCAGTCGACGGCGCAGCCACAGGTTCGGCAACGGCGGAACAGAATGGTTCGGTCGCCCCAGGCATAGGTATCAAGGTGATCCTCGCCGGCCAGGAATTTGACCTCGGCCGGGTCGTAGTAGGCGCACCATGTGCCGAGGCGGCGGCAGATCGAGCAGTTGCAGGCGGTGACCTGATCCGGCAGGTGGGGGACCGCCAACCGCACCATTCCGCAATGACAGCTTGCTTCGACCATGGCCATCTCCTCGACGCTCAGACGTCTGTTCCGTGCAAACGCACCAGGCTTTAGGGTCGGCGGATGATCCGCGACCTGTTCGTCACCCGCCTCTATAGCGCGGAACTTGCCGGTTTCGCGCTCATCGCCGACGAGCTTGCGGGCGCCTGCGCCATGCTCGAGCGCGAAGATGCGGCCGGGCGTCGCTGGTGCCGCGATCACGGCTATGGCGGCTACACCTCCTACGCTTCCCTCGATGACCTGCCGCGCCGTGCCAGCGTCTTCGCGAATCTGAAGCGCGGCCTCGATCGCCATGCCAAGGCGGCCGCGGCGGCCATGGCCCTGGATCTCGGGGCC
>DATBOH010000228.1:0-5587 GCA_036553915.1 Caulobacteraceae bacterium
GGTAGAGCAGCGGACTGAAAATCCGCGTGTCGGTGGTTCAATTCCGCCCCCAGGCACCATCCCCTTCCGCATTGTATGACCGAACAGATGACGGCCAGGCGCGGTCGGGCGTTTCCGGCCGCCGCCGGTCTGCTCCATGACTTTGATGCATCGCAGCACATTCCAGGCGGAACGCGGCATTTGCTACATACGAGTTACGCGGTGCGGCGCAATATTACTGCTATCCGCCCAAATCCTCCCGGGAAGTCGTCGCCGCGTCGCCCATTGACGGCGAAAAAAAGGATTGCCAAAGGTGGCGCGCCGCAAGTCTAACGGCGCGGTAATCCGGGTGAGGCGCAGGTGCGACGATCCCGACAGCCCATTTCAAGAAGCCCGATCAACTAGGAACCGGCGACAGATGCTCGAAACGAAACGCACTTCACCCCTCATCGCGTTGATAGGCGCCGTCGCGCTCCTGTCGAGCGCACCCGCCATCGCGCAGACCGCCGCACCGGCGCCGGCCGCCGCCGCTCCGGCCGCGGACGCCACCGCCCCGGCGGCCTCCGAAAGCGCCGAGGGCCTGAAGGTGGGGGGGGCCGCCAACGGCAAGCTCACCCCGATCGTCATGTTCGAACAGGCCGACCTGGTGGTGAAGATCGTCATGATCGGCCTGCTGGCCTGCTCGTTGCTTTCCTGGGCCCTGCTGATCATCAAGCTGGTCGAGTTTGGCAGCCTCCGCCGCACCTCCGATCGGTTCCTGGAATCGTTCCGCGGCGCCAAGTCCATCAATGAGATGGGCCGTATCGCCGAATCCGAAGATTTCGCCGGTAATCCGATGGCCGACATGGCCGCCGCCGCCGCCGCCGAAGTCGAGCTATCGCGCCAGGCCGGGCTCAATGTCACCGGCGAGTTCCGTGATTCGACGCTGACCCGGGCGACTACCGCCATCGGTGCGGTCCAGGCCTCGCTGGCCCGCCGCCTTTCGGGCGGCATGCAGTTTCTGGCCTCGGTCGGCGCCAACGCCCCGTTCATCGGCTTGTTCGGCACCGTCTATGGGATCATGAATTCGTTCATTGGCATCGCCAACACCAACACCACCAACCTGGCGGTCGTCGCTCCGGGCATCGCCCAGGCGCTACTGGCCACCGGCATCGGCCTGTTCGCGGCCATCCCCTCGGTGGTGTTCTATAACTACTTCCAGACGCAGATCACCGGTTACGGTTCGCGCTCCGAAGGCTTCGTTGCGGAGTTGGTGAACGCCATTTCGCGGCAGCTCGACAAGGGAGCTTAAGGCTTATGGCCGCTAAACTGTCAGGGCCTAGCGGCGGCCGGTACGATGTCGCGCAAAATCACTCCATCAACGTCACCCCCTTCGTGGATGTGATGCTGGTGCTGTTGATCATCTTCATGGTGGCCGCACCCTTGGCCAGTGTGACGATCAAGGTGAATTTGCCGCCAGCGCAGGCGAAGCCGGCCCGGAAGCCACCAAAGATCGTCTATATTTCGCTGAAAAAGGACGGCCGGGTGTTCGTGAACGACAACGAAACGCAGATGCTCGACCTTGGCCAGGCGCTCAAGGATGCGATCGGGACGCCCAATCCGACCAACGAGCGGATCTACATCCGCGGCGACCAGGACGTCATGTACGCGGATTTCATGGGCGTGATGAACAAGCTCCAGGACAATGGCTTCTACAGCGTCGCCCTGGTGGGTGAGGACAAATCCGGACTGCGCAAATGACGGATACGCCCCCGGCCCGACCAGCCCCCGCCGCCATCGACATCGCCCATCCGGCGCATAACCCCTTCGATGTGCCCAGACCCCGCAATAACAACGGCTTGCTCATCGCCGTCGTGTTCACGGCGATCATTCACGGGGTGATCGGCTTCTATCTGTGGCAGTGGAAATTCAAGACCCACTACTCGCAATATACCGACGAGAAGACGAACGCCCAGATCATCAAGCCGCCCCCTCCGCCTCCGCCACCGCCGCCGCCGCCGCCGCCGCCAAAGAACCTGCCGCCGCCGCCGCCGGTAACGCCGCGTCCTCCGGCTGTGGTTGCGCCGAATATTCCGGCTCCTCCGCCGCTTTACATCAAGCCGGTCGAAGCGCCTCCGCCGCCACGGCCGCAGCCGCCAGTGGTCGCTTCTCCGGCGCCGCCGCCGCCCCGCGCGACGGTGATCACCAATCCGGATTGGTCACGGCGACCGAGCCCGGAAGACATGGCTCAGTACTATCCTGAGCGGGCTCAGCGCCTGGGCGTGAACGGACATGCCGAACTCGCATGCAGCGTAACCGCTTCGGGCAATTTGACCGGCTGTTCGGTGGTTTCCGAGGACCCGAGCGACCAGGGCTTCGGCACCGCCGCCATGAAGCTGTCGCGTCTGTTCAAGATGCGGCCGATGACCCGCGACGGGCAACCGGTCGGTGGCGGCTCAGTGAAGATTCCCCTGTCCTTCCAGTTGCCCAAGGACTGATTGGGATCGATGTCTGAATGCATCACCCCGGAGGGCGACCTCCGGGGTTTTTGCTGTTCCGGGCGCCTTGATCGGGGTCGGCAACGGCCCTAAACCTCGGCCCCGGCGGGCCGCCTTAGCTCAGTTGGTTAGAGCGCTAGATTGTGGATCTAGAGGTCCCCCGTTCGAACCGGGGAGGCGGTACCATCTCCGTTCAGAGAGGTCTCACCCGCCCTTGGCGGCAGCCGCGATCGCCGCGTTCAGGGCGTTCATGTCATCGCCGGAGAAGATCCGGCCGCCGACAACAAAGCCTGGCGTGCCGTCGAGTGCGAGCTTGCTGAACAAGCTGTTGGTGGCGGCCAACTGCGCGGTATTCGCGGCGTCGGGCGCCATGGCGGCCTTGCCGACCCCATGCGCCGCGGCGATGCGATCTATGGCTTCATCGGTAAGCGGCTGGTTGGCCATGAATTGGCTGTACAGTCCCAGCCCGTCGCCGCCGGCCTTTCTCACCGCGATGGCGGCGTAGGCGGCATGTTCCGATGTCGCTCCAAAGATCGGCATCTCCTTGAACACGAAGCGCACGTCCGGACGGGCTTGGATCAGGGCCAGGAGCTTGGGGGCCATGGCCTCGCAGTGCGGGCAGCGATAGTCGTAGAACTCGGTGACGGTGATCTTTCCGCCTGGATTGGCGACCAGGTCGCGCGGGTCGCGCTCGATCGCGGCGCGCAACTTCGGCAACCCCGCCTCCGCGCTCTTCTGCGCCGCCAGCACCTTGGCGTCGGCGTTGTCCTGCAGCCTCTGGCTGGCCTCCGCCAAGACCTCGGGGTGGGCCAGGAGATAGGCGCGCACCCGCTCGCCGAAGGCATTGTCGGACTGGGCCTGGCAGCCAGCCAAGCCTGCAACGGCGGCGGCGACAGCGACGAACCGCTTCATCCTTGCTTGGCCATGGTCTTGAGGTCGTCGGCGGTCGGCTTGGAGGAGAGTATGATGTCGGTCGCGCGGCGCCACTCGGGGGAATCCTTCTTCAACAGGTCGCGGGCCCGCAAGGCGAAGACGCGCGCTTGCGGGGCGTCGCCGAGATAGAACTTCTGCTCGGCGGTCGCCAGACGCGCCAGACCGTCATGGCCCTGGCTGTCATAGGCCCTGGCCAGGAGCCACCATCCGATGGCGTTGTCCGGCTCGACCGCCATGGCCGTCCTGACCTGGGCGATCGCTTCGTCGAGCACCTTGGGATCGTTAAGGGCCAGCAGCGCCTGGGCCAGATTGATGTGCAGAAGGGGCGCATCGGGCTTAAGTTCGACCGATCGCCGATGTGGCGCGACCGCATCCTTCGAACGGCCGGCTTCGAATAGCACCTGGCCCTTGAGCTCATAGAGATATGGGTCGGCTGGCCGTTCCGCGATCAGGGCGTCAATGGCCTTCACCGCCTGGTCGGTCTCGTTTTCCTTATAGAGTGCGATGGCCCGAGCGTAGCGGGCTGGAAACGAGGTATCGGTTTCGGGATAGTCGATCAGGGTTTGGTAGGGTCCATCCAGAAAGGCTTCGATCTTGGCCTTCATCAGGTCGTGTTGGGCCTGGGCCTGAGGCGTGTCGACGGCGCCGGCATGGGTCTGCCGCTCAACCCGCACCCGTAAGGCTTCGATTCGATCGTCGGTGAGCGGATGGTCGCGAAAATACGGAAATTTACGCTCGTCGTCGAACACTTCCTGGTAGCGATAGTTGTCGAAAAACGACACCAGGCCGCGGCCAGAATAGCCGGCCGTTTCAAGATAGGTGACGGCCGCCTCGTCGGCCCGGGCCTCCTGCTCGCGCGAATAGCCGAGGACGCCGATCTCGCCGAAATAGGTGGATGAAAACACCAGCGCCGCCGCGCCCTCGGGCGAGCCCGCCGCCGCCGCCAGAATGCCCAGGCCAATGCTGGCCAGCATCGGCCCGAGCGCCGCCTTGGTCGCGGCGCCGGAGCGCGCCACGTGGCCGCCGGCGATATGCCCGGTTTCGTGGGCGATGACGCCCTCGAGCTGGTCGGGCGTCGCGGTCTTAAGGATCAGGCCGGTGTTGAGATAGAGGTTAAGGCCGGCGGTGGAAAAAGCGTTCAGTTCCTTGTCGCCGATCAGATGGATCTGCACCTGTTTCGGGTCGAGGCCGGCGGCGACGAAAATCGGGTCGGCCTCCTGATGCAGGATGGCCTCGATTTCAGTGTCGCGGACGATCGAGATCGGCGCGTTCTGGGCCACGGCCGGGACAGTGGCCGCGAGGGCTGCGAGGGCGGCGAGGGCGGTCAGGCGGCAGGTCAAGTTTGGTCGCTCTTGTTTCGCCCGCCGCCCCCTAATAGGCGCTCAGACGCTCCTTCGCCACCAGCCCCGACGGGGGCTGGTCGGCGGGGCGCCGATCTCAGCCGGATCAGGATCGGCTGGCTCCGGTTCGGGTGGATTGTCGACCGCAAGCACGACCGGCGCCGCGGGTTCGGGCTCGGGCTCCGGTTCAGGCGCGGTTTCAAGCGCGGCTTCGGGCGCCGGTTCTGACGCGATGGCTTGATCGACGGCTTCCGAGGGCGGTTCATCCTTGCGGCGGCGTCGGGCGCGCGGTTTTGCCGGCTTGGCCGGCTCCGGCTCTGGCAATTCGACCCAGACCTCCTCGTCGGCAGTCGCGACGACCTCCGGCGAGGGCTCATCGCCGCCGGCGGCAATGCCCGCTCGAGAGGAATCCCCCAGCTCGAACGTAGTCACAGCCGCAGGCGGGGGAGCATCGGAGAGATCGGGATCGGGCTGGCCGGGGCCGCGCCATTCATAGGGATCGTCGCCGGAGAGCCTAGCCGGCCAAGACCAGCCGTAGGCATCCCCGGAAGCTTCGCGCACCCGCCGCCCGCCGCGGCGGCCGCGTCGACGTCGACCCTGGCCGGAACCGGCCTCGGCTTCCGGTGCTGTCGGAACAGGCTGCGGCTCGTCGTCCCGGCGTCCGCCGCGCCGCCGCCGCCGCCCGCGTCGCCGGCCGTTATCGTCGTCGTGGCTGACCGCCTCGCCCTCGGCGCTGGCCAGGGCGGCGTCATCCTCAATGTCGATGTCGAGTTGTTCCTCGTCTTCCTCGATCTCGACGTCATCGTCCCAAGCGTCGGCGGGAGCCGCCTCGCTGGCCAGATCCTCGGCGCTCGGTTG
>DATBOH010000268.1:0-6315 GCA_036553915.1 Caulobacteraceae bacterium
GGAGCTGGCCGGGGTCATCGAGAACACCGCCAAGGAGCTGATGGCCACGGTCATGCCGGGCCTCAATCGGTGAGCTCATCATCGATCCCGATCGGGTTCGCGGTGGGATCGGGGGCCGCCGCGGTAGCGCTGGTCGGCCTATTGCGCCGCCGACCTTCGCCGGCAAGCCCCAACGCGCCGCGTCGCCTTGGCCAGGCGTCCGCCGCCATCGCCGCCTCGGTGCTCGCCGATAGCGCCCTGGAACACTACCGTGGTTCCTTTGCCAACAAGGCCATGTATGCGCCGCTGTTGGTTTCGACAGCCGCCATCGCGGCCAGCATGGCGCCGATGTTTCAAACTTCGGATTCGCCTAGCCGAGCGCGCCGCCTGGCGTTCGGTGCGGCCTTGCTCGCCGGCGCCGCGGGCACTGGCTTTCACGCCTACAATGTCATCAAGCGGCCGGGCGGACTCAGCCTGCGAACCCTCTTCTATGGCGCGCCGATTGGCGCTCCGGCGGCGCTGGGTCTGGTCGGGTTGTTCGGTCTGGTCGGCGAGCGCCTTCGGGGGCGGGGAGCGGCGGCGGGTCGCTCGCTTGGCCGGATGATGGCGCGTTTGTCGGCCGTGGGGCTGCTCGGCGGCGCCGCCGAGGCCGGCCTGCTGCACTTTCGCGGGGCCTTCCAAAATCCGCTCATGGTGCTGCCGCTGACCGCGCCGCCGGCCGCCGCGGCCTTGCTGCTTGTCGCCGACTCCGGGCCGAAGTCGCGCCTGCGGGCGCGCCGGGCCCTGTCAGCCGCCGCTGTCATCGGGCTTGCCGGAAGCTTTTTCCATGCTTTGGGCGTGGCGCGGATGATGGGCGGGTGGCGCAACTGGAGCCAGAACCTGCTGGCCGGGCCGCCGCTGCCGGCCCCGCCGTCGTTCGCCGGGCTAGCCCTGGCCGGCCTGGCCGCCATCGACATGCTCGACCATGGCTAAGCGCTTTCCCGGCTATGACGTTCTGGCCAAGCGCGAGGGGATATCCTGGAATGACGCCACGCGCCGCGTCATCACCGCGCGCCTTAACCCGCCCCCGGGGCCGCGCTTCTTCACGCCAACCGAATGGCCGTGCTTGCGGGCGATTTGCGCCCGTATCCTCCCGCAGCCGGACGACCGTCCGCCGGTCGCGATCGCCGATTATGTCGACCAGAAGCTGCATGACGGTGTGCGCGACGGCTATCGCTACGCCGATCTGCCTGAACAGGGCGAGGCGTGGCGACGCGGTCTGGCGGGGGTGGACGAAGCGGCGCGGAATACGGACGATGCGGCCTTTTCCGAGCTTTTGACAGAGCGCCAGGATCGTCTGCTGCGGTCGATGCAGGCCGGCGAACTCGACGGCCCAGCCTGGTGCGGCATGCCGGCCGCCGCCTTCTTCGCCCACCGGCTGATTCCCGACATCACCCACGCCTACTACGCCCATCCGACCGCCTGGAGCGAGATCGGCTTTGGCGGACCCGCCAGCCCGCGCGGGTATGTGCGCATGAAGCTAAATCGCCGCGATCCCTGGGAGGCGGCGGAGGCGACCACTCCGAGCGCGGAGGCGAAAGCCGCGGAAAGCAACCGCCGTGTCCGCTGATCCCTTCGCCGCGCCGCGCGCCGCCGATGGCCGGGCCCCGGACGTCTTCGCCGAAGGCGGGTGGACACCCATGCGCCAATTTAAAGGCGACGAGTGCGTCGATTTCGCCGTGGTCGGGACCGGGGCGGGCGGCGCGCCGCTGATCGCCGGCTTGGCCGCGCAAGGACTTTCGGTGGTCGGATTTGACGCGGGGCCGTGGTTCCGGCCGCTGGAGGAGTTCGCCTCGGATGAGAGTTCACAGGCCAAGGTCTACTGGACCGACGAGCGGATAACCGGCGGCCGCAATCCCCTGGCCCTCGGGGCCAAGAACAGCGGCAAATCGGTGGGCGGCAGCACCGTGCACTACGCCATGGTTTCCTTACGTATCCGGCCCGAGCGGTTCCGTTCCCGCTCCTTGCTCGGCTATGGCGCCGACTGGCCGGTCGATTGGCGCGAGATGTGGGCCTACTACGCCAAGGCCGAGCAGGCGTTGGCGATCTCCGGACCGACGAGATACCCCTGGGGGCCCCACCGGCCGCCCTATCCCTATCGCGCTCACGAACTGAACGGGGCCGCCGAACTCCTGGCCCGCGGCTGTGAGGCGCAGGGCTATAAATGGACGGAAACGCCCCTGGCCACGGTCTCGGCCCCACGCGGCGCCTCGCCGCCGTGCGTCTATCGCGGCTTCTGTCGTGTCGGCTGCGCCACCAACGCGAAGCAAAGTCAGCTCGTGACCTTTGTCCCGAAGGCCTTGAAGGCGGGAGCCGAGATTCGCGACCTGGCCATGGTCGGCCGGATCGAGATCGGGCCGGACGGCCGGGCGAGCGGCGTACATTATCATCGCCAAGGCGAATGGCGCTTTCAGAAGGCCAGCCACGTCATCGTCGCTGGCTATGCCGTTGAGACGCCCCGGTTACTCCTCGCCTCCGCATGCCCGCAACATCCGCATGGACTTGCCAACAGCTCCGGCCTCGTCGGCCGCAACCTGATGGCGCAGTCCAACCAGGCCGTGTTCGGGGTCATGGAAGACGAGGTCCGCTCTTACAAGGGGCCGCCCTCGCTCGCCATCACCGAGCACTGGAACTACGATGACGATAAGGACTTCTTCGGCGGCTACTGCTGGATGGCCCAAGGTCCGCTACCCATCGAATGGGTGACCATCCAGACCTCGGCGCGCGGCCTCTGGGGCCAGGCCCTCGTCGATGAAATGGCGAAATACAACCATCAGGTCGGCCTCAAGATGGTCGGCGAAATGCTGCCCAACCAAGCCAACACGGTCACGCTCGATGACGAGACCGATCAATATGGCTTGAAGATCCCCCGCATCACCTACGGTTGGGGCGCCAACGACCAGGCGCTGATCGATCATGCTCTGGGTCAGATGCAGGCCAGCCTCGAAGCGGTTGGCGCGCGTGAGATTTTCCAGCAGACCGACGACACCTGCCACCTGGCCGGCACCGCGCGCATGGGCTTCGATCGCGCGACGAGCGTTATCGATGGCGATTGTCGTTCCTGGGACATTCCCAATCTGTTCATTTGCGATGGCTCGGTGTTCCCGACCAGCGGCGCGGTCAATCCCTCCCTGACCATCGTGGCGCTGTCGCTGCGTCTGGTTGATCGAATCGGGGCTCTGGCGGCGCGCGGCGAGCTATGAGACGCGAAACGCCGGTCACGCGGCTAGCGGCCCGCGTCTTCACCGTTCCCACCGACCAGCCAGAATCCGACGGCACTATCTCATGGGATAGCACCACCCTCGTCCTGGCCGAGGTCGAAGCCGGCGGCCAGACCGGCCTGGGTTATAGCTATGCGTCGAAAGCCTGCGTTCCGGTGATCGACGATACGCTGCGTCCCGTCGTCCTGGGTCTGGAGGCCCTGGACGTCGCCAAGGCCTGGGAGCAGATGTGGCGGTCGGTCCGCAACCTCGGGTCACGCGGCTTGGCGGCCTGCGCCATCTCCGCCGTCGACGTGGCCCTGTGGGATCTGAAGGCCAAGCTGCTCAATCTGTCCCTTGCCGAACTATTCGGCCGCCGCCGCGACGCGGTGATGATCTACGGCAGCGGCGGGTTCTGTTCCTATGACGAAGCCACGCTCCGCGCGCAGCTCGGCGGTTGGGTCGAAAATGAGGGCTGCGCCGCGGTGAAGATGAAGATCGGCCGCCACCCGGACCAAGACCCTCTGCGTTGCCGGCATGCCCGCGAAGCCATTGGCGAAGCGCAGCTCTTTGTCGATGCCAATGGCGCGTTTTCGGTCCGAGAGGCCCTGGCGATGATTCAGGCTCTGGAGGGTCTGGGCGTGACGTGGTTCGAAGAGCCGGTCACCAGCGATGATCTCCCCGGTCTTTCGCGAGTGCGCGATGGCGCGCCGGCGAAAATGGACGTCGCCGCCGGGGAGTATGGTTACGATCCGTTTTACTTTCACCGCATGCTGGACGCCGGCGCCGTGGACGTGATCCAGGCCGACGCCACGCGGTGTCTGGGCTATAGTGGATTTCTGTTGGCGGCGGCGCTGGCCGAGGCGTGCAACACGCCGTTATCGAGCCACTGCGGTCCGGCGCTGCATCTGCCGGCGGCCTGCGCGGCCCCAAGGCTGCGGCACATGGAGTGGTTCCACGATCATGTGCGACTGGAGGCGATGCTGTTCGACGGCGTTCCCAAGCCGACCGGCGGCTATATCCGGCCCGACCTCACGGCGCCCGGACACGGTCTCGTCTTCAAGGCGGCGGACGCCGCACGATTCGCGGTCTAGGCCCAAGCGCGCAGCGAACAGCGCTGTCAACGACCGTCGCTGCCGGGTGACCCTGGCGGGCAGACGTCGCCAAGCCAATGCGAGTCGGTATGGGTCGCATAGGGCACCGCCATGCCCATCAGGCTGAATTTGCCCTCGGCGCTCAACTGCAAGGTGGTGGCCGTATAGGTTCCCTCGCCGCGAATGCTCACGTGGCGGCCCTTGGCGTCGACGCAGTCGCCATGAAAGCTGATCCGGCCGCCACCATAGGCCTGTTCCGGGCAATCGCACCTGTAGTGGTGATTGATGTAGCAGCCGAGGAACTTGGCGATCGCCTTGGGGGTGATGCAGCGGTTCTCGCTCTTGGTCTGGTGGATCGGCGCGCTCACCGTTGAGGTGGTCGACCACAGACCCGGACGGATCGACTCGGCGGTCGCGCCCGTCGCCAGGACGGCTGCGGCGCAGGCGAGAGCGGCGGTTCGGTTCACTGCGGACCTCCTCCAAGACCGCCAAAGCCCGACTGGCCGGCGCTGGTTCCAACCGGCATGGTGGCGGCGCGGTCACGTTCCTGTTTGTCCGCCGTCTTGTCAAAACGGGAGCGCTTGGCCGGATCGATGCCGCCGATCGATGGGGCCTGGGCCGCCTCAACGCCGAAGCGTTCGTTGCAATGGGACCGCTCGACGCCGGACAAGCGCACCGCCTCGGCGTTGGCGCAGCCGACCAGGGTGCCCCGCAGTCCCGGGCCGCCGCTTGGCAGGGCGCCATAGGGATAGGCGTTAAGGCCGTTGAGACGCGAGCCGGAGAGTGGCCCGCTGGCGGGACCGCCGCCCGGTGTTCCGCCGCCGGCGGTCGGCGTTCCTCCGCCGGCTGGAGCCATGGGCAGGCTCGGCACATTGGCTGGAGCCTCGCGCGCGGACTTGTGAATATTGAGACGGCTGGGCCGCATGACCACGGCCGGGGCGGGTTGGCGGGCGGTCACGGCGCTTGGGGCGACCACCGTCGCGGTCGGCCCGGGGCTGGGCGCAGGCTTGGCGGATGGGGCCGCGGCCGGTTTGGGCGGGGCGGGCGTGCGCGCTGGGGCAGGCGCATTGGGTATGGCGACCGGCTTGGGCGGGGTGGGTCTGGCCGGCATCGGCGTCGGTTGGGCCGGCGGCGCGGGGACCGGCGGCGAGGGCTGCGGCGGCGTCGGTTTGGCGGGCGCGGTCGGGGTGGCCGCCTGCGGCGATGGCTTGGGCGGCGGCGGGGTCGGCGGCAGCGGTGGAGGCGGAGGCTGGTTTTGTTTCTCCAACTCGCGCTTCAGCTTCGGCGGAATTATCGGTGGCCGGATCGGCGGCTCCTTTTGCTCGGGGAAGATCTCCAGCTGCGGCGGAGTCGCCTCGAAACGCGGCAGGGCGTAGGGGCTCACCGTTTCGTTGATCACGAACGACAGGAACAGGATGTGCAGGGCCGCCGACACGCCCAGGGCGATGGCGTTGCGGCGCCGGTTTCGCTTGCCGCTCAATCGCGTCCCCTTCGGCCGCCCGCATCCGATATGACCGACGCCCGGGATGCTGGCAAGCCGCCGAGCCGCGGCCGGTGCGCGCCCTTGACGGGCCGGGGGCGCATCGGTATTAGCGCGCTCTCTCAGTTGGGCCGGCAGTGCCGGAGGGCGTGAAGCCTTCTTGCAGACGCGGTTCGCGAGACGACCCCCGCGGTTCCGGCTACGCCGGCGACGACGGGGCGGCAGGCCCCGCGGTCTCACCGTGCGGGCCGTTCGTTTTTGCGGGCTTGCGTGCGCCGAGCGGCGGTTTCGTCGATCGGGTCGGTCTTTGAAATGGTCTGGCTAGCGCGGGCTCATCGAGCTGCGAAGGGAAGCATTAGAGCGATATGGATCGTCAAAACATCCGCATCCGCCTGAAGGCCTTTGATCACCGCGTGCTGGACCATTCCACGCGCGAGATCGTCAGCACGGCCAAGCGGACGGGCGCCACCGTGCGCGGACCCATTCCGCTGCCGACCCTGATCGAGCGCTTTACCGTCAATCG
>DATBOH010000276.1:0-6378 GCA_036553915.1 Caulobacteraceae bacterium
GCCTTGTAACGCATGGCCGCATCATAGATCGGCATGACTTCGCCAGAGGGGAAATGCTTGGTCACCCCGCCTTCGATCTCGGGTGTGATCTTGTTTCGGATGCGGATATTGGCAAACGTCCCGCGCATCATCACCTCGTGATTGCCGCGCCGCGAGCCATAAGAATTGAAATCGGCCTGGGCCACCTGGCGCTCGGAAAGATATTCACCGGCGGGCGAGGTCTTGCGGATATTCCCCGCCGGACTGATGTGGTCGGTGGTGATGCTGTCGCCGAAGATCCCCAAGATCCGAGCCTCGACGATGTCGGAGACCGGGGCCGGCGTCATCGTCAGGCCCTCGAAATAGGGCGGGTTCTGAACATAGGTTGAACCCATCTCCCAGCCATAGGTCTGGCCGCCATCGACCTTGATCGCCTGCCAGGCCTTGTCGCCTTTGAAGACATCGCCATAGCGGTCCGCAAACATCCGCGCCTCAACCACCTTGCGCTGAATCTTGGCGATGTCGGCGTTGCTCGGCCAGATATCCTTCAGGAATACATCCTTGCCGCCCTTGCCCTGGCCAAGCGGTTCGGTGGTGAGATCGGTCAGCATTGAGCCGGCCAGGGCGTAGGCGACCACAAGCGGCGGCGAGGCGAGATAGTTGGCCCGCACATCCGGGTTCACCCGGCCTTCGAAGTTGCGGTTGCCGGACAGCACCGATACGGCCACCAGATCGCCGGCCTGAACGGCCGCGGAAATCGGTTCGGCGAGCGGGCCGGAGTTGCCGATGCAGGTCGTGCACCCATAGCCGACCAGATTGAAGCCCAAGGCGTCCAACGGCTTGGTCAGGCCGGCCTTGTCCAGGTAGTCGGTGACGACCTGCGAACCCGGAGCGAGCGAGGTCTTCACCCACGGCTTGACCTTGAGCCCCTTTTCGATCGCCTTCTTGGCCAACAGCCCGGCGGCGATGAGCACGCTGGGATTGGACGTGTTGGTGCAGGAGGTGATCGCGGCGATCACGACATCGCCTTCGCCGACGTCGTGGCCGGCGCCCTCGACCGGCACACGCGGCGATGGGGGTTCCAGGTGTTTGCCGAACTCCGTCTCCAGAGCCGTGCGGAAGGCGCCGGCGGCCTCGGTGAGCAGCACCCGATCCTGGGGCCGCTTGGGTCCGGCCATGGAGGCGGTGACCGAGGCCAGGTCGAGCTCGAGAGTGTCGGTAAACACCGGCGGCTCGTCGCCCGGCGCCGACCACAGGCCCTGAGCCTTGGCGTAGGCCTCGACCAGGGCGACACGTTCAGGCGTGCGGCCGGTGGCCGTCAGATAGGCAAGCGTGGAGTCGGTGACCGGGAAATAGCCGCAGGTCGCACCATATTCGGGGGCCATGTTGGCGATCGTCGCCTGGTCTTCGACGGTCAGCCCGGAAAGACCCTCGCCGAAGTACTCCACAAATTTGCCGACCACGCCTTTTTTGCGCAGCATCTGGGTAACGGTCAGGACCAGATCGGTCGCCGTCGCACCCTCTGGCAGGCGGCCGGTGATCTGGAAACCGATGACCTCCGGAATCAGCATCGGGATCGGCTGGCCAAGCATGGCGGCCTCGGCCTCGATGCCGCCGACGCCCCAGCCCAGCACCGAAAGGCCGTTGACCATGGTCGTATGACTATCGGTTCCGACCAGGGTGTCCGGAAAGGCGAGGGCCGGCGCGCCTTCGGCGGCGGCGGTGCTCCAGACGGTCTGAGCCAGATATTCGAGGTTGACCTGATGGCAGATGCCGGTCCCCGGCGGCACGACCCGGAAATTGTTGAATGCCTGTCCGCCCCAACGCAGGAAGCGATACCGCTCCATATTGCGCTCGTATTCGCGCGTGACGTTTTCAGCGAAGCTCTTGGCGGTGCCGAAATAATCGACCATCACTGAGTGGTCGATGACCAGGTCGACGGGATTGAGCGGATTGATCTTCTCAGGATTACCGCCGAGCTTGGCGAGGGCATCGCGCATGGCTGCAAGATCGACCACCGCCGGCACGCCGGTGAAATCCTGCATCAGCACCCTGGCCGGGCTGAAGGCGATTTCATGCTGACGGGCGCCGCGGTTTTCGAGCCATTCGCCGATGGCGACGATGTCAGCCTTCGAAACCGCACCGCCGTTCTCATTCCGCAACAGGTTTTCCAGCAGCACCTTCATCGATTTGGGCAGGCGCGCGACGCCGGCCAGACCGGCTTCCGCCGCGGCCTCGAGGCTGAAATAGTCGTAGGTCGCGTCGCCTACCTTCAATTGACGGCGGCTGTTGAAGCTGTCGAGCGAGGCCATGTGCGGGGAATTCCTTTTCTATCCAGGGCCCACCGGAGATCGGACTGGAGGATCGCGCGCGTTTCGGAACGGACTCACAGCATCCGCGCCGCGCAGCGCAATTCAACCTGGGCCGGCGGTCTCTTAGACCGGCCGGGGAACAGCGTCCATGCGTCCCGCCGCTCTCGCCGGGCTGGCGGACCGTCGCGGTGATAACCGCCCTGGAAGTCAATGACCTGGCTGTCGCGCGCGGCGGCCGCCGGCTATTCGAAAAACTCGCTTTTCGCCTCGATGCCGGCCGAATGCTGGCAATTGCCGGCCCTAACGGGTCGGGCAAGACCAGCCTGCTGCGGGCCATCGCCGGGCTGTTGCGACCCGCCGCCGGGACCATCGTGTTCGAAGGCGCTGAAGACTCCGGCCACGCCCGCCGCACAGCCTGTCACCTGCTCGGACACCAGGAGGGGTTGAAGGGTTCGCGTACGGCGGCGGAAGAGCTTGCCTTCCAGGCCCGTTGGTGCGGAGCATCGCCGGCGGCCGCAGAGTTGGCGGCCAGCCGACTGGGCCTATCCCGTTTGATGGGACTGGAGGTTCACCGTTTGTCGGCCGGCCAGAAGCGTCGCCTGGCTTTGGCCCGCCTGATCGCGGCCAAGCGACCGCTGTGGCTGCTCGATGAGCCGCTGGCGCCGCTCGACATCGCCGGACGCGACCTTGCCGCTGAGCTGATGAGCGAACATCTCGCTGGCGGCGGCCTGATTCTCGCGGCCACCCACGATCTGCTGCCGCTGCCCGCCGATCGTCTTGAGCTCTGAGGCGATGCTGGCGTTGTTGATGCGCAGGGAGATTTCCATCGCCTGGGGCCGGGGGGGCGGCCCACTGCTGGCGGTAGCCTTCCTGATTGCGGCGGCCAGTCTGGTCCCGCTTTCCCTGGGCCCCGCCCCCGGCCCACTGAGCGCAGCGGCGATCGGGGTGACCTGGGTGGCTCTGGTTCTGGCGACCTTGCTCAGTCTCGATCGGCTGTTTCAACACGATTTGGAAGATGGCTGCCTGGACCTGCTGGCGCTGGGGGCCCCGCCGCTCGAAGCGGTGTGCGCGGTCAAATGTGTCGCCAGCTGGCTCGTCAACGGCGCCCCGCTGGCCGTGGCGGCGCCAGCGGCGGCGATCGCCCTAGGCGCCGCGCCCTCTTCGGCCATTCAGATCGCGGTCGCCGCCCTGACTGGCGGCATAGCCTTCGCCTTTGTCGGCGGGGCCGGCGCGGCGATCGCATTGGTCAGTCGGCGCGGCGGCGTCCTGATGGCGGTGATCGTCTTGCCGCTGCTGATCCCGCCGGTGATTTTCGGCGGCGCCCTGATGGCCACTGGGAGTGCGGGAGCATCCCAGGCTTTGGCTCTGTTGCTCGCCTACGCCCTTGCCAGCGTCGCCCTGGCCCCGTTCGCCATGGCCGCTGCCTGCCGAAACGCCCTTGGCTGACGTTCCGTAGCCGCAACTCGCCATCTCAGAAGGCGCGTTTCGGTCGCCTGCCGCCCCCAGGTCGTTGACCTTGCCGGCGCCGACGCCAGGGCCTAAGCGAGCCTGCCAATGATCGCCACCCTCGCCAACCCCTATCGCTTCATGGCGGTGTCGCGATGGCTGGCCCCGCTGTGCGGACTAGCGGCCGTGGTGCTGATCGCCTGGGGCCTCACCCTCGGCCTGGCCGTCCCACCCGATTACCAGCAGGGCGAAACGGTGAAGATCATGTTTGTGCATGTGCCGGCGGCCTGGACGGCGATGTTCGCCTATACGGGGCTGGGCGCGGCGAGCTTTTCGTCACTGGTGTTCCGCCACGCCGTTGCCGACGCCGCCGCCCGCGCCGCCGCGCCCCTGGGAGCGCTGTTCACTCTAGCGGCGCTAATCACCGGCTCGCTCTGGGGCAAACCCATGTGGGGCGCCTGGTGGGTCTGGGGCGATTCGCGTCTGGTCTCGGTGCTGGTCCTGTTCTTGCTGTTCGTCGGCTACATGACCCTGCGCGCCAGCATCGAGGATGAGGCCAAGGGCGCGCGCGCCGCCGATATCCTGGCCCTGGTCGGCTTGATCAACCTGCCGGTGATCAAATTCAGCGTCGACTGGTGGAACACCCTGCACCAGGGCGAATCGATCTTTCGCACCGGAGGGCCGCTGATTGCCCCGGTTTACCTGAACCCCCTGCTCCTGATGGGCGCCGGCTACAGCTTCGCCTTCCTGGCGCTTTGGCTCACGCGGACACGCGCTGAAATACGCCTCCGGCGCGCTAGCGTCCTGGCGATGCGGGGCGTGGCCTGAAATGAGCGGCCGCTATGCAGCCTTCGTCATCGCCGCCTATGCCGTCAGCGCCGCCGCCTTCGCCTGGATGATCGTCGACACCCTGGTCAGGGCCCGGCGGGCGCGGTGCCGGCTGGAGAAGCTTGAAAGCGCCCGGCCCGCATGAACCGGCTGGTGGCCCTGGCGCCCTTGGGCGCGCTTACCGTCGGCGTGGCCCTATTCGCGGGGTGGTCGCTTCGTCGAGATCCGCATGTGACGCCAATGGCGACGGTCGGCCAGCCAATGCCGGCCCTGACCCTTTCCGATCTCGACGATGGCGCCCGGACGCGCCTGGCGAGCGTCGTCAAAGGACCGGCGTTGGTCAATTTCTACGCCTCCTGGTGCGCGCCGTGCGCCCAGGAGTCATCCAGCCTGATGGCCCTGAAATACGAAGGCGTGCGGATCATCGGCATCGCCTACAAGGATGCGCCGGACGCCTCCCACGGATTTCTCAGCCGCCTGGGCGACCCCTACGCCGCGAGACTAAGCGACCCCGATGGGTCCGCCGGCATTGAATTCGGGGTGACTGGGGTTCCCGAAACCTACGCCGTCGATGCTCATGGCGTGATCAGGGGCAAGGTCGCTATGCCGCTCGACACAGATACGGCAGAGAAGCTGCTGGCCGCAGCCACGCAGTGAGCCGGCGGTGATTCACTGTATTTGCGGCGGCTAGAGCTTGGTGCGTTTACACGGAACAGATGGAAATGTTGAATCAAGCTCTAGAAAGTTGGATTCCAGAGCAAATCATCCCCGTTTAGACATTTCCGACTAAACGGGGTTTGCTCTAGGCGTTCTCTGGCGCGAAGCCGAACGGCTGCGGGAAATGCGGCGGTGGCGCGCTCAGGCGGCGGCGAACCGGCGTCGCAACCGCAGCCCCGCGCCAAGGCCAGCGAACCCGCCCAGCATGAGCAACCAGGCGGCCGGCTCCGGCACCACGGTGGCGTCGACGCTGAAGGCGCCGGTGTTATTGTTCCATTCGTAGCCGTCGGCGGTCGCCAGATAGAATTCCGTCGCTCCAGTAGGCACGACGAACGTGCCACCGGCGCCGATCTCGACGACATTCTGCGTCCCCAGCGTCGGCCCCCAGAACACGCCGATTAGGCTGTTGATCGGCAGGTTGGAATAGCCGTTGACCTCGACGGTGAAGGTGCTGCTGTTAATCAAGCTGGAGCTGATCGGCGCGCCGCCGGTGACCGGGTCGGTGCAGCAGGTGGGGGTGTTGCTGACTTCGCCGCTCAGCCAGGCGATGGTGATGCTGTGGCCGGCCGAGACCGCGATGCCGGTCGGCGCGTCGATGGCGAACGTGTCGGTGGCGCCGTTCATGGTGATGGAATCGCCCGCCGTGGCGCCGGCGAGGAACGGATTGGCCGTCCCGGGCACGGTCACCGTCAGGGCGCTGGCGGCGCCGGCGGAAAGGGCTAGCGCCGTGAGCGCGAGGGCAAGACGTTTCATGGGCGGAAGACTCCTCGGCGGGCGGTGTGACGCCGAGCCAAATATGGCGGATTTAGACGCGAACCTGTCCCAATTACAGCGCCGCTTGAACGCCGGCAAGCGCTGCCTCAACTAGCCACCCCATACCGCGCCGGCGAAGGCGAGGAAGTTCAGGCCAAGAATCTTGTCGATCCGCGCCCCTCGCCAGCCGCGCGCGGCCAACAGCCGCGCCAACCTGTGGAACTGCTGCGGACCGCGCAGGTCGATGGCGAAGGGCAGAGTGTCGGCCCGCTCGCCGGCCGCGCCGATACCGGCGGCCGCACGCTCGGCGACCTCCTTCGCCAGGCGGGCGCGATACGCCCCG
>DATBOH010000091.1:0-6359 GCA_036553915.1 Caulobacteraceae bacterium
ATAGATCATCACCCCGGCGGCGACCGCGAGATTGAGGCTGTCGGCTCGCCCTCGCATGGGAATCTTGACGTTGATATCGCAGGCCGCGGCGAGGCGAGGGGTAAGGCCGGCCTGCTCATTGCCCAGCAGGATGAGGCTGGCTTGAGGATATGCCGGGGTGCGGAAATCTATCGTGGCGCTCAGCTGTGTGCCGATGACCGTTCCAGACCAGCTCTCGCGCCAGGCCAGCCACTCATCAATGTCGGCCCTGGCGATCGGCACGGCGAAGATCGATCCCATGCTGGCCCGCACCGCCTCGACCGAATAGGGATCGCAGGTCTCGCCGATCAGGATCACCGCGCCGACTCCGGCGGCATCGGAGGTTCTTACAATCGTCCCGAGGTTGCCTGGGTCACGCACCGCCTCCAATCCTAATAGGAGCTTGTTCTGGGGCAGCGCCTGGAGCGCCGTGAAGCGTTGCTCGAATACGCCCAGAACCATCTGCGGATTGTCGCGCCGGGAGACCTTGGCGAGGATGGCGGGGGTCACCGCGAGCACCTCGGCGGCTAGGCCGGCGGCGCGGCGCAACGCTGGATGATCGGCCGCCGCCTCGCCGTGCATCAGGATCTTTGGCGCGCAGCCTCGATCGACCGCTTCAGCGACGATCTTGAGGCCTTCGGCAAGGAAGAGACCGGTCTCGGCCCGCGCCTTCTTAAGGTGCAGGGCTCGGACCGCCTTGACCGTCTCGTTGCCCAGCGAGGTGACCAGCCTCATGCCGGGCTCCAGCGAGCGAAAAACGACACGCCAAAGCCACGATCGCTGCTTTCCTCCATCAGCGAAAGTTCGCCCCAATCGATCATCCCGCCGCGATTGGCCAGAGCCGCGGCGGTGAGAGTGGCTAGGGCCCGTCCCGTCATACGCTCGGAATAGGCGTTGAGGATCAGAAAGACCGGGTTGTCGCTGAGCAGGGCGGCGCAGGCGGCCATCAACTCGGGAAGATCCTCATAAAGCTTCCAGGTCTCGCCAGCCGGGCCGCGCCCGAATTTCGGCGGATCAAGGACGATGGCGTCATACTGCGCCGCGCGGCGTAGCTCCCGCGCCACCCATTTGCGGGCGTCCTCGCATATCCAACGCACCGGCGCATCGGCGAGCCCTGAAAGGGCGGCGTTTTCCTTGGCCCAGCCGACCGCCTTTTTTGACGCGTCGACATGGGTCACCGTCGCCCCGGCGGCGACCGCGGCGAGGCTGGCGACGCCGGTGTAGCCGAACAGGTTGAGCACGCGCGCTCCCGGGCGCCCAGCCAGGGTGTCGGCGATCCAGGCCCAATTGGCCGCATGTTCGGGAAATAGCCCCAGATGCCGGAAGGCTGTCAGGCGGGCCGAGAAACGAAGTCCGCGCCAGGTCAGAGGCCACGATTCGGGAATGTCGCTCGATCGACGCCAGCGGCCCGCCTCGTCCTCGTCGCTGGCCTCGAAGACCGCCGCCGCCTCGTCCCAAAGCGCCGCGCGCGTCGGGCGCCACAAGCATTGTGGCTCCGGCCGCACTAGGAGGTGGGAGCCGCAGCGCTCCAGCTTCCGCCCGTCACCGCTGTCGACCAGGGCGTAGTCGGCCCAGGGGTGAGCGACAAGCGCCAATGGGCCTTCGGAAAGAGCGGGGCGGAGGGCCTGCGGCATTGGCCGACGGCTTAGCAGGGGCAGCCATGAGAAGCATTGCGATTTTGAGGGCCGAAGCAGCGCCCTTGCCGGGCCTAAGGGTTTGTCGCTAAGTCTGGCCCCAAGCCATTTCAATTGACGGGGCCGCCTTTCGTGACCGCCATCCTCCAAGAAACACGGCGTTCGGCCCGAAAAGCCAAGGGCGACGGCCACCTGCGCCGAGCCGAAATACTGGAGGCCGCCGAGCGCATCTTTGTCGCCCAAGGCTACGAAGCCGCGACCATCCGCAAGATCGCCGACGAAGTCGGGGTTTCGTCCACCGCCCTCTATATGCACTTCCACGACAAGGATCAGATCCTGCTGGAGATCTGCACCGGGGCGATGGAGGAGTTGCTAGCCCTCAATTGCCAGGCCGCGGCCATGCCCATCGATGCGGTTTCACGGGTGCGGTTAATGCTGGAAGGCTATATCCGCTTCGCCCTCGACCACCCCAACGCCTATCGCCTGGTCTTCTGCAGCTCGCCGCAGGTCGACCGCATCCGTCGCGAACACGCCAGCCTGCAGCTGGGCGCCGAGTGCCTCGAACGCTTCGCTTCGGCGATCCGCGAGATCGCCGCCGAGGGTCGCCTCCGGACCGGCGATCCCGAAACCGTACATCAGGTGCTGTGGTCGGCCTGCCACGGCATGGTTACGCTCATGCTCACCAAGCCCGACCTTGAATGGAAGCCGGCGCGGGAGCTGACGCAGGTGATGCTCGATGGCCTGCTGCACGGCCTGATCGCCGACTAAGCGTCATGCGCGCCGGCGCCCTTGCGGTGCTCGCCTTTTTGGTTGTGGCTCATGCCGCCAAGGCCGGGCCGCGGGTGCTCTCGCTCGACCAATGCGCTGATCAATACGTTTTGGCGCTGTCGCCGAGGGCCGACATTGTTGGTCTTTCGACCCGGGCTCGGAATGCCGATTCCTTCCTCCGGGCCGAGGCGGTGAACGTGCCGGAGCGACGCGCCAGCCTCGAAAGCGTGCTGACGGCGCGACCCCAGGTCGTGGTCCGTTATTGGGGCGGCGACGGGCGGGTCCTGGCGCCCTTGAAGCAGCGTGGCGTTCGGGTGCTGAACATCGATGATGCGGTGACCTTCGCCGGCGTGGCCGCGAACATTCGCATGGTGGCCGCGGGATTGGGACAGCCGGCACGGGGCCAGGCGTTCATCGCGCGCATGAACGCTAAGCTGGCCCGGGCGGCCAATGGCGGGGGCGGTCGCGGCATCCTCTACCTGACCTCCGGCGGCGACACCCAAGGACCGGGAACCCTCATCGATGCGATGATCCGCGGCGCGGGTTTCACCAACCTCGCTACACGGCCCGGTTTTGGAGTCGTCTCTCTCGAGCATCTAGCGATCCGACCGCCGAGCCTGGTCGTCCTCGGCTTCTACGATCAGGACATGGCCGCCTCGGAGCGGTGGAGCGTTGGTCGATCGCCGTTGCTGGCGCGGCTGGCGGCCCGGAAGCAGGCGTTGTCGCTCCCCGGCGCCATCCTCGGCTGTCCCGCCTGGTTCGTCGCCGACGGGGCCCTTGCGCTCGCCGCCTGGGGTCGCGCCCACCCTCGGGAGCCCTGAGCGATGCGCGTCTCGGCCGCGCTGACAGTGCTTTTGATCCTCAGCCTGGGGATCGCCTGCGCGTTCGGCGAAACGCCGTTCAGTCTGGGGCAATATGTTCAGGCGATCGTTCAGCCCCACTCGGCCGCCGCCGAAATCGTCTGGGATCTCCGGCTCCCGCGCGCCATAGCCGCCGCCTTGGTCGGAGCTCAGCTCGGCCTTACCGGAGCGTTGATGCAGGGCTTGCTGCGCAATCCGCTGGCCGATCCCGGCGTGCTTGGCATTTCGGCGGTCTCGGCGGTGGCTGCGGCCACGGTGATCGCCTTAGGACTGGCCGGCGCGCCCGGGGCGGTGGCGATGGCGGCTATGGCCGGGGCTCTGGCGGCCGGGATTCTAATCGCCGCTCTGGCTGCGCGCCTGCGAGAACCGGAGACCTTGATCCTGTTCGGCGTGGCTCTGTCGGCGGCCGGCGGCGCGGCGACCGCGCTGATCTTCAATCTTTCGCCGTCGCTGATCACCACCAACGAGGTGATGAACTGGCTGCTGGGCTCGGCGGCCGGCCGAAGTTGGCCTGACATTCTCGCCGCCTTACCCGCCAGCGTGGCCGGGGTGGTCCTGGCGGCCTATGCGGCGCGCGGACTGTCGATGCTCACCCTGGGCGAGGAAACCGCGGCTCTGTCCGGCCTGCCAATGGCCAGGGTGCGCGCCGCCGCGGTGGCCGGCTCGGCGCTGCTGACCGGCGCCGCTGTCGCCATGGTCGGCGTGATTGGCTTCGTCGGCCTCGCCGCCCCGCACCTGGTGCGCGGGTTCGCCGACGAGGATCCGGCTCGGACGCTCGCGCCCTCGGCGATCGCCGGCGCGGTGCTTCTGGTGCTTGCCGACCTGCTGGCGCGGCTGATCCCCACGCCCGAGGAGCTGCGGCTGGGCGTGGTCACGGCCCTGTTTGGAGCTCCAGCCTTCGCCGTCGTGGCCTGGCGGGCCGGGCGGAGCTGGCGGCGATGAGCCCGGCGCTTGAACTCGCCGGCGCGTCGGCGAGGCTCGGCGGCCGCATGGTGCTTGAGAACGCAAGTCTGGCCGTGCGACCGGGCGAAGTGCTCGGGGTCATCGGACCGAACGGCTCGGGCAAGACCACCCTGCTGCGCGCCGGCCTCGGTCTGGTCCGACTTTGCGAAGGCGAGGCGCGGTTGGGGGGGCGGCCAGTGGCCACGCTTTCGGAGGTCGAGCGGGCCAGCTTGGCCGCCTACATGCCGCAGGGACGCCGGGCCGCCTGGAACATGCCGGCATGGCGGATCGCCGCTCTGGGCGCGCCGTTGGCCGCGCCCGCCGCGGCGCGGCAAGCGGCGCTGGAAGCCCTCGACAGCCTTGGCATCAGCGCTCTGGCTGATCGCGGTGTGCGCGACATGTCCGGTGGCGAGCAGGCCAAGGTGTTGGCGGCAAGACTTTTGGCGACCCGAGCTCCATTGCTGATCGCCGACGAACCTACCGCCGGGCTCGATCCGGCTGCCGCGCTTGGCATCATGGCAGTCCTAGTGAAACGGGCGAAGGCGGGGGCGGCGGTGCTCGTGACCCAGCACGACCTTACCGTGGCGGCGAGATGTTGCGACCGGTTGGTGGTGATGAGCCTCGGCCATCTGATGGCCATAGGTGCGGTCAGCGAGTGCCTGACGCCGGCGATCCTGGCCGAGGTCTTTGGCTTACATGGTCAACTTCTCGAGACGCCGTCAGGAACTGTTTTGGCCGCCGACCGGCTGTCCGGCGGTTAGGCCGTAAGCGCCGCGCTTGAGGTCATAGTCCAGGGTCAACGGGGCGGCGCCGCCATGCAGGCGGGCGCGATAGACCTGCATCGCCTCCAGGACTCGCATCACATAGTCGCGCGTCTCTGAAAACGGGATGCATTCGATGAAGTTGAGCGGGTCGGTGGACGAACTGCGGGGATCACCACAGGTCAGGCTCCATTGGTTCGGCCGTCCTGGCCCGGCGTTGTAGGCGGCCACGGCCATGACATAGGAGCCGCTGAACTGTCCGACGAGTTGGCCCAGATAGTCCGAGCCGAGGCGCATATTGTACTGAGGATCCTCGAGTTCGTAGCCGGAGTAGGAAAGCCCCATCCGCCGAGCGAGGATGGCGGCCGTCGTAGGCATGAGTTGCATCATGCCGCGGGCTCCGGCGCCCGACCTGGCGTCTGGATCGAAGCTGCTTTCCTGTCGAGTTACGCCGAGCACAAGGGCCGGCTCGGCCCCTGCGTATTCGGCGCTGACCAGGGGATAGCCACGCTCGGGGAGGATGAGGCCGCGCCGGGCGGCGTTGCGCACCGCTCGCATCGCCGCCGCCGGATCGCCGTAGGCGCGGGTGAGGTCGACGAGCATGGCCGCCTGAGCCGCGTCCGGGACGATGTCGGCCAGGTCGGCGGCGAAGATCTTGAATTCATCCTTGGCCCCGATGCCGGCCAGATAGCGCATCGCCTTGATCGCCGGCTGGGCCTCGAAAGCGGTCCTGGCGCTGGCGGTGATTACGGGATCGCTGCCAATGCGGAGCGTCTTGACGCCGGTCCGCGCCGCCGCGAGCTGGCCGTAGAACGCCGTCGGCCATGTCGCGGCCTGGCTAAAGAAGAGCTGCGCATTGACGATGTCGCCTTGAGCCTCAGCAGCGCGGCCGCGCCAGTAGTAGGCCCGGCTCTGCGTCAGCGGTGACTCACCGGCCAGGGCGAGCTTGGCGAAGTGCTGGTCGGCCAGGCGCGGATCGTTCATGCGCGTCAAGGCGAGCCAGCCGGCCATGAACTCCGCTTCCGCGGCCTCCGGTCCGTTGACGAGACCGGAGTGGGCCGCCACGGCATAGGCGCTGGCCACCTGGCCGCTGCGCAGCGCCTCGACGGCCAAGGCGCCGTGCTTCCACAGCTTCACCGCCGCCGCCTGGTCCGGAATGACGGTGGCGAGACCACTGGCGAGCTGGCGCGCGGCGTCGTCCTGGCCCTGGTCACGCAGCCGCAGCATGCGGTCAAAGGTGAGGCCCGGCGAGGTCTGCAGGGCTGGCGGCAGCGCCGCGACCAAGGCGTCGGCGCTAGGGTCTCCGCGTCGGACGGCCATGCGCGTCCGGGCCAGGGTCTGCTCGTCGATGGGCAGGAAGCGCAGGAGATCGTCGG
>DATBOH010000128.1:0-2735 GCA_036553915.1 Caulobacteraceae bacterium
CGAGCACCCGGCGAAGCACGCAGGCCGCCTCGTCCGGACAATCTTCGCAGCGGCGATAGAAGGCCCGGCTCGCGCACGGCAGAAGCGCCAGCGGTCCATTGGTCGCCCGCATGATCTCACCAAAGGAAATGTCATCCGCGCCCCTGGCCAGGCGATAGCCGCCGTATTTGCCGCGCGTGCTCTCGACCAACCGGGCGCGACGCAGATCAGTCATGATCGCTTCGAGGAATTTGCGCGGGATGGTCTCCTCGGCGCTGATCTGGCCGACGTCGCGCGATACGCCGCCGCTCCTGGCCAGGTTGAGCAGGGCTTTCAGAGCATAGCGGCCGCGTTGCGAGAGCATCCAAATCCAACCGCGCGAGTAGGTTTACCACTTCCTACCGCGCGGTCGAAATGGCATCAAGGCGACTTCGCAAAACCACTTGCCCGCCTGCCTACAGTGGCGCTCACTGGCTTCGCTGCAGGAATTCCGAATTTGCCTCCTACTGCATAGATGGTCGCGCGCGGAGATGTTTGGGGTACCTGGACACTTTCTCCAGACTGATCTCCCACGAACATCACGTAGAAACTCAATGAAACATTGATGGCTTGAGAAATTTCATAGCCACTGCCAAAACTCAATAGGTTGTTGGCTGATGGAGTGGCTTCATTAGTGTCCCCGTCAACCCAATTATGATTGAAACTTTGAATGAGATTTTGACCGTCCCACACATCGGTTCGCATCAACCAACAAGAATCGTGCGTATCAAACAATACAGTAATTGTATTGAGGAAGAGCTTGTTTTCCAGATCAACCGACGGCGTCGTCAGCGGCACATGACATACCCGGTACGACATTTCCGCTGGGTCCTCATCGTTCCGCGGCCCTGCATAGTTAAGCTCCGCCCCCCAACCTCGGTATCTGATGCTCGCGTATTCTCCTGGATCTTCGACCTGCAATGCGTTTCCGTGAGTCCACACGTCGAATTCGCGCATCATAGCCGTTTTCTCCGCTGATTTTTCTTAAAAACAATTGGATGTTCTAGTCATTATTCGACAGTTCCAAGCTCGACGATAGTTAACTTGCTCACGATTTTGTCATGTAAGCGTCGCTGTTTTGCGTAGTTGGCAAGAATGCTTGACCTTTCCATGAGTTGCCGGCATCGGGATGGGTAAGGATCGGGGCGGCCTTCATTGCACGATTTGATCGACTTGATTGGACATGAGTTCGGCGACCAGTCCGCGGGCGACTGGCTGGCCCTGGTGGAACGGACCTTGAAAGGGGCCGACGTCGAGACCCTGGCGACGACGGAGCCCGACGGCGTTGTCATCGAGCCGCTATATAGCGCCGAGGATCGGCCGCGGGGCTTCGCGCCCGCCGGCCGGCCGGCCGAGCGGCCGTGGGACATCCGCGCCCAGGTGCGGCGTTACGATCTCAAGCAGGCCAATGCCGAGGTGCGCGAGGATCTGGCCGGCGGCGCCCACTCGGCGATCCTGAGCCTCGATCAACCGGGCCGCCCGGGCGTCGCCGTGGCCAGCGCCGCCGACCTCGCCGAAGCCCTGGCCGAAGTGTTGGTCGACATCGCCCCCATCGCTCTTGATGCCGGCTTCCTCGGCCCGCAATCCGCCGATTGGCTGAGCGCCGTGGCCAAGGGATCGCCAGCCGCGCCGCTGGCGCTGCATCTCGACCCGCTCAGCGCCTTCGCCGAGGCCGGGGCCAGCCCCGGACCGATCGAGGCTCACCTGGCGGCGGCCGCCGCCACGGCGGTGCGGCTGGCCGAAAAGCACCCGGCCGCCAGCCTGTTTCTGGCCTCAGGGCGCATGGTCCACGAAGCCGGAGGCGGAGCTGTCGAGGAGCTGGCGACGATGCTCGCCGCCGCCGTCGCCTACCTGCGCGCCCTGGAAGCGGCGGGACTGCACCCGCGGGCGGCCGGCGATCGTCTGGTCCTCGGCCTCAGCATTGACGCCGACCTGCTAGTCTCGACCAGCAAGCTGCGGGCGGCGCGGCTGTTGTGGGCCCGCATCGCCAGGCTCGCCGACCTGACCGAGCGAACGCGGATCGAGGCGCGCGCCTCGCGCCGGATGCTGACCACAGCCGAGGCCTGGACCAATCTCATTCGCCTGACCGCGGCCGGGGCCGCGGCGGCGATCGGCGGCGCCGACGCCGTGGTTCTGGAACCGTTCACCGATCCCCTCGGACCGCCGACGGCCTTCGCGCGCCGCATGGCCCGCAATACCCAGCTCATCCTCATGGAAGAGGGCCGTCTGGGCGACGTCGCCGATCCGGTCGGCGGAGCCGGGGCCTTCGAGGCGGTGTCCCGCGATCTGGCCGAGCGGGCCTGGCGCCGTTTCACGGCCATCGAAACGGCGGGCGGTCTGGCGAGCGCCCTGGCCAAGGGACTCGTCGCCGAACGGCTGCGGGCCGATCGCCAGGCCCTGGCCGCCGGCCTCGCCACCGGCGAGCGAACTGTCCTTGGCGTCACCGACTACCGGGCCGGCGTCGAATTACAGGCGCCGGAAATCGGTGCGCCGGAAATCGGTGCGCCGGAAGTCCGCCACGGGCCAGCCCCCGAAGCCCGCCTGCCGGGCCCGGATAGCGCCTGTCCCGCCCTCGTCCCGATTCGCCTCGAAGCGCTGGCCTCATGAGCGCCCTGCCGGACTTCGCCAAAGCCGACTTCGCCATCGAGTCGGCGCACGCGCCGACCCCGGTCGCCGAGCACACCACCGCCGAGGGCCTCATCCTCCGCGGCCTCTAT
>DATBOH010000182.1:0-3197 GCA_036553915.1 Caulobacteraceae bacterium
GCCGCCTTCGTCGCCGCCGGCGTCGTCGAGGTCGAGGGCCAGACATTTGGCGAAGGACAAATGCTCGTTTTCAAATCCGGCTCGCCGGTACTTTTTGAAGCCCTCGAGCCGGCCGAAGTGATGCTGTTGGGCGGCGAACCCATCGGACCGAGGTTCATCGACTGGAATTTCGTCTCGTCATCCAAGGAGCGCATCGACCAGGCCAAGGCCGACTGGCGCGCGGGGCGCATGAAGCTGCCTGACCTGGACCACGACGAGTTCATCCCGCTGCCTCCAGACTCTCCGCATTGAGATCTGCGTGTCCTAGGCCTTAAGCGCGCGTCGCGCCTGCATCCAATATTGCGCCCCGGTGATCAGGGTTATCGCCGCCGCCAGCCACAGAAGCGCATGGGCGACGATCGTGGCTGGACCTTGGATGGCAGGATCGTTTGGCAAGGAAAAAGCGCCCCAGCAGGCGACCAGAAGCTCGGCCCCGAGCGCCACCAGCTGCAAGGTGGTCTTCCACTTGGCCAGCCAGGTAACCGGCAGCTTGACGCCCCTGCCCGCCGCCACTTCGCGCAACGCGCTGACGGTGAACTCTCGGAACAGGATGAGGGCGGCGGGAATGGCCACTGGCGCGTTCGGCCCGAGCGTCAAAAGGCCCAAAACGACCCCGCACACCAGCACCTTGTCGGCGATCGGATCGAGGATCGCGCCCCACACGCTCACGGCCTGCAGCCGCCGGGCCAGCCAGCCGTCGAAAAAATCCGTGACCGCGGCGACCACAAAAGCGATGAAGGCCCAGCGTTCAAGTCCGAACTGGGACGCCAGCGACAGGTGGTCGCTCAGCAGCACCGCGCCGGCCAGGGCGAAAAACGTGAACAGGGCCAGCACCAGACGCAGGCCGGTCAGAAGGTTGGGAAGTCGGTTCATGGGCGCCACTCTATGACGTCCCTATGGCGCCGGCCATGAACGCGTTCTCCGGGCGTCTGGTTTCGATCCAATACCTTCGGGCCGCGGCGGCCCTCTCCGTGGCGCTCTACCACGCGACGCAATGGCGACACGGCGGCTTCGATGTTGGGCGTAGCGGCGTCGACGTGTTCTTTGTGATCAGCGGCGTGATCATGTGGAAGATCACGGGCGGCGTCGAGGGATCGCCCCTGAAGTTCCTGTGGCGGCGTGTGACCCGGGTCGCACCGTTCTATTGGCTGATGACCGTGCTGATGACCGGCGTGGCGCTGGTCTGGCCGATGTATCTGGCCAACGTCTATCCAAAGGTCGGCCACCTGCTGCTCTCCCTGGCTTTCATCCCGCACATGGATCCCAAGGGTCAGCCGTTTCCGCTTCTCGGCCCCGGCTGGTCGCTCAACTATGAAGCCATCTTCTATCTGCTGTTTGCCGCCGCCTTGTTCGCGCCGCGGCGCCGGCAAGCGATGGTCGTCTGCGCGGGCCTGTTCGCAGCCGTTGCGGCCGGACTCATTCTCGACGACCCGGTCTACCAACTGGGCGCCAATCCGATGCTATTCCAGTTCGCCGCCGGCATTGCTATCGCCCATCTGGACGAGATTCGAGCGCTGCCGGGGCGGCGGGGTGGATGGGTGCTGGTTGGCGCGGGGTTGGCCGCTATGGCGGCCCCGACCGCCCTTGGGTTTTTCAACGAGCTCGGGCGCCCCCTCCTGTGGGGCCTTCCAGCCAGCATGATCGTGGCCGGCGCGCTTGCCATCGAGGCGTCGGGAGGATTGCCGAGACGGGCGTTTGTGGAACACCTGGGAGACGCCTCTTACGCCCTCTACCTGACCCATGAACCGGCCCAGGCGATCATCGGCCACAGCCTGGGCGGCGCTCCAGCGTGGGTTTTCTATCCAGCGGCGATGACGACGGCGATCGTCGTTGGCCTGGCGAGCCATCGCTGGGTCGAGGCTCCGCTCAGCCGCTGGAGCCGGCGACTGCTCAGGCCGGGACGCGATGGCGAGGATGGAAAAACAGCGCCTGGCCGATCGCCGCCTTCACCGTCTCAGGTTGGAAAGGCTTGGTGATCAGAAAGGTAGGCTCGGGCCGCTCGCCGGTCAGCAGTCGTTCGGGGAAGGCGGTGATAAAGATCACCGGGGTGTCGACGTCGTGCAGGATGTCGCGCACCGCATCAATGCCTGAGGAATTATCGGCCAGCTGAATGTCGGCCAGAACCAGTCCTGGCGCATGTTGGCGCGCCGCTTCGGCGGCCTCCTGCCGGGTCGCGGCGATGCCCGAGACCCGATGACCGAGTTCCTTGACGAGATCGGCGATGTCGGCGGCGATGACCGGCTCGTCCTCGATGATCAGCACGTCCGTGGCCAGTTCGGAGTCGATGTCGACCTGAGCCTCGGCGATCAGGGCCTCGATCTCGGAGGGTTCGATGCAGAGAATTTGCGCCGCTTCCGACGGACTGAAACCCTCCACGGCCGTCAACAGAAAGGCTTGCCGCGAGCGTGGCGCAATGCGCATCAGCCGTTCGCCCGGGGTTTTCGCCGGGGCCTCCGAATCATGACTTTCGAGTTTGGCGCCGGTCGACTGCCAGACCGTATGAAAGACTTGATACAAGGCCGCACGGGGCGGCATGGCGTCGTTCAGCGCTTGCCCGCCGGCGGCCAGCGCTTCGAGCGAGGCGCGCACATAAGCGTCACCGACGCCCTGGTCGCCGGTCAGAGCCCGAGCATAGCGCCGGATGTAGGGAAGGTGTGGCGCCAGGCGGCTCGATAGGCTCAATGGGCCCTCCCTTCCAAGCGGATGCGCTCCGCCAAGCTCAACTACAACCCATTAACGACGAAAAGCCGCCATTGGTTCCGCAACCTTAGCCGCCGATCCCGCGTTCGGCTTATTGGAACCGCTGGTTCCTGGGGGAACCCCGGGCGTTGGCCGGCGTTGCCGGTTCAGTGCACGAGGTGACTCATTGAAGACGCACGACGTACGTTGGCCTTCGCGGCCGGACGGGGGCATTATTCTGGCCATGTCGAAAAAGCTGCCGAAGACCCCGCTGGCCCTCGACGAAGCGCGCCTCCGCCAGCAAGCCATCGGCGCACAACTCCGCCAGATGTTCGATGACGTCGTCAATGAACCAGTGCCGCCTGATTTTTTCGCCATTTTGCGCCAAGCCGACGATGATGACGATGCGGACCGGCACTGATGGGGGGGCCAGTCTCGCCGCCGGCGGCCATGATCGACCGAGACGCGCTATTCCGTAA
>DATBOH010000188.1:0-4891 GCA_036553915.1 Caulobacteraceae bacterium
TGCAGGTGCAGCGCTTCGGGGCCGACAACGACGCTGTTGTGCGCTTCCAGACTCCGAACGGAGCTGACCCCAGCGCCACGGCCGACAAGGTCAAGACGGTGATCAGCCATTCACTCGGCCAGGTCAGCTTTTCGCGCACCGACGTGGTCGGGCCCGAGGTTTCCGGTGAACTTGAGATCAAGGGACTGGAGGCGCTGCTGACGGCTATCGGCCTGATGCTGATCTATATCTGGTTCAGGTTTGAGCTGCAGTTCGGTCTCGGGGCCGTGGTGGCGCTGTTTCATGACCTTATCCTGTCGTTCGGGCTGATCCTGCTTCTGCGTCTTGAGTTCAGTCTCAATTTGATCGCCGCGCTGTTGACGATCATCGGCTATTCCATGAACGACACCGTGGTGGTGTTCGACCGGTTGCGTGAAAACCGGCGAAAATACAAACGCATGGCGCTGCGCGATCTGATCGATCTATCGGTCAATGAGACCTTGTCGCGAACGGTCATCACCGGCCTCACAGCGCTCCTGGCGCTGTCGGGCCTGGCCATTTTCGGCGGCGAGTCACTTCGACCTTTGTCGATCGTTTTGCTGTTCGGCATCGTCATCGGCACCTATTCGTCGATCTATGTCGCTTCGCCGATCATCCTGTTGTGGGGCGCACGGCGATCGGACGATCCGGCCAAGCCGATCGGACCCCAACCCGCGACCATTCTCAGACCCTAAGGGGCGTCCGCGCCCCTGGCGACGAACGGCCCGTTGCGGAACCCGTCGGCGGCCTTACCGTAGAGGAATGCCGCGCCGTGCGGGCCGGTCAGGCGACCGCCAGCGGCCGCGAGCACTGCATGGCCAGCGCCGATATCCCATTCCATGGTCGGTCCGCGTCGCGGATAGATATCGGCGGCCCCTTCGGCGATGCGGCAGAGTTTGATGGAGGAATCCATCGGCGTGGTCCGCGCCACCGCATATTCGACCGCCAGGGCCGCCTGGGCATCCGCATTCATCGTGTGACTGACGAGCGCCACCGCCGCCCCCCGAGGCCACGCCCGCGCCTTGATGGGCAGGGCCACCGCCGAGCCGACACGACGCTTCCGCGCCCCGCCCGTTACCGTGAACCAGGTCTCGGCGCTGGCCGGCGCGCAGACCGCGCCGGCAAAGGGTCGGCCGTTCGCAATGAGGGCAATATTGACTGTGAAATTGGGGTCGCCGCGGACGAATGCCTTGGTCCCATCCAGCGGGTCGACCAGAAAAAATCGCGGCCCGATCCGCTCTGGCGTCCCGAAGGCGCTGGCATATTCCTCCGACACCACGGGATCGTCCGGAAAGATTTCCGCCAGGCGTTGCAAGATCAGGTCCTCGGCGCGCCGGTCGGCTTCGGTCACAGGGCTCAGATCGGCCTTGGCCTCGACGGCCAGTCCCGTGCGCCACAAGGGCAGGATGAGGCCGGCGGCTTCCTCGGCGATGGCGGCCAGGGCATGGCCAAGCCTGTCGTTATCGGGTGCGCCGCCCGGTTCGTGATCATCGGTCATGGCCGCCGTCTTAGAGTGGTTTTCGCGCGCGCCAAATCAGGCGAAGCTCGAACCATGCATTTCGACCAATGGACTTTTTGCCAGCGGCTCGCCGATCGGCTGTGTCACGATTTTTCTGGAACCGTGCAGGGGGTCTCCTCAACCATCGATCTGATGTGCGAAGCCAAGGACGAGGCCGAACGCGGCGAGGCCCTGGCGTTCCTCAAACAGGCGGTGGCGGCTCAGACCCTGGCGTTGCGCCTGGCGCGCCTGGGCTTCGGATCGGGTGATCAGGCTAGCGACGCCGCGGAGGTTCGCCGTCTTGGCGAAATGATGTTCGCTGGCATTCGGCCCGAGCTTGTCTGGCATATTGCCGAGACGCGCCTGCCGCCGGCCGCCGGGCAAGCCATCATCGTGCTTCTCAAGGCGGCTGCCGACATACTGGCGGCGGGTGGCGAAGCGCAAATCGCCTTCGACCGGGAGGACGGTCGCTGGCGCGTGACCTTGAAGGCCGTCGGTCCGCGCGCCGTGCTCCGGGAGGACTTCCTCGCCGGCCTTTTGGAGCGGCCGAGCGATGGCCTGCCAGGGCGCCGGTTCCAAGGGGCATGGATAGGGGCCCTGGCGCAAGCCGCCGGAGGCCAGGTCGCAACCGAGGCCCGCGAAGGCGTCATTTCCCTGCACCTGACCGGCTCTGACTGAGCATCCTTGTGGAGACTGCACGCGCCCCGGCGTCGTCAAGCGCGGCCAGCGCCGCCGCGGCTGCCTGAATAGCGTCGCGAGGCTTGTTTTGGGAGAGCTTGGTCACACCCTCAAGCCGGGTGATGGAAAGCGCGAAGCCGACGATCGCCTCAGTCATGGCCTCGAACTGGCCGGAGCTCATCTTGGCCCGGGTCCAGGCCGGTTTGGGCGTCAACGCCGATTCATAGCGCGCCGACAGCTCATCCAATAACCTGACCGTCTCGGCTGCGGCGAGACGCCTGATCGGGCCTTCAATTTCCACCGAAACATAGTTCCAGGTTGGAACCTGGTCATCGACCCCATACCAATCGGGACTGATGTAGGCGTCCTCGCCGGTGATCACCGCCAGACCTGCGCCGCTGGAGATCAGCGCCGCGGTCAGGGGGTTGGCGCGGGAAAGGTGGAAGCGGGCCAGCCGCTCGTCCACAAGAACGGGCGCGTGGCCGATCACCGGACGCCCGCCGTCGACCGCCACGATGACCGCGAAGCCCCTTTCGGAGGCCCGGGCGATCAGAACCTTGGCGTCAGTCTCAATAAACGCGCGGGCCGGATGCAAGCGAACCGACCCGCGCTCATCCCAGCCTTAGTGCTTGGCGTCTTGGGCCGTATCAGTGACGGCGTGCCCGGCTGAGCTGACGTCGCGGCCGGCGCCGGCGACGGTGTTGCAGGCCGAGACGGCGAGGCCAGCGGCGATCACCGCCAAGATGAAGAGTTTACGCATGGGAGATCCTCATTTGTTTCAGAGTGCCACCGACACCGCTTTAGGCTTCGCCATGGCCGGGTGTCGGAAATAAAAGTCGGGTCGTCAAGCCTCCCCGACGGTTGGCGCGGAAGTAAACCTCGCCGCGCAGTTGCCTGGCGAAGGCGATCATCAATGTCTTGCCGACTCCCTCCGGGGGGACTGTCCGCGGACCGCCGGCAGGGCCAGAAGCGCTGATCATCAGCTCAGCCCTTTCAGCGTCGACTTTGAATCTGACCTTGAGCAGGCCGCCGATGCTTTCGAGACCATTCTTCTTGGCATGGGTAATGGCTTCGACGGCGAACAAGGCCAGGGGCGCGAGTTGGTCAGCATCAATCTCCAACTCCTGAAGGTCTAGTTCGGTTCGGATTGGCGCGCCGCGTACGGCTTCGCTCAGCACCGTCTGGGCGATCAACTGGTCGAGAAAGTCACCCAGATCGACGCGCCGCAAGTTGGGACCCTGGTAAAGCGCTCGGTAGATCAGGGCGATGGCGGATATCCGCTGTCGCGTGTCGGCCATGGCGCTGCGGGCCGCCGGATCTTCGAGGTTGCGCTCCTGAAGGTTTAGGAGCGAGGAGATCACCTGCAGATTGTTTTTCACCCGATGGTGAATTTCGCGCAGCAGCTCTTCCTTCTCGACCAGGGATTCATGAGCGGCGGCGTCCCGAGCGGCGATGGTGCGGGCCATGAAATCGAGCGTTTCGGCCAGCTGGCGGATCTCAGGCGGTGCGCTTTCGGCCCGCTTGGGGCGCACGCTGTAGCGGCCACGCGCATAGAGAGAGGCCACGCGCCGCAGATAATTCAGCCAGCGAACGATGCCGCGCTCGGCTACGAAGCCGACCGCCGCCAGCGGCAAAAGAAAGGCCAAGGTGGGCAGCAGGATCGCGGATACCGGATTGAACACCGCCCAGGAGAAAACCCCCTGCATTGGGGCCGAGAGCACGACGTAGACTTCCTGACCAACCAGCGGCGCGGAGGAAAACACTCTTGAGACGCCGTGGCGATCGGGGCCGAACCACATCTGGCTCGCCGCTTGGCTAGGCGCCCCCAGGTGAGCGCCGATATTGTCGGGAAATTCTCCTGGCGCGGTGGTCGAGAGCACGTGACCGGCAGAGTCGGTGATCGCCACCTGAGCGCGGTCGGGAAGCGAGCGGTCGAGTGTCTGCGGGCGCAAACTGTCCAGGTCGATGACAGCCGTCAGGACGCCCTCGAAATGACCCTCGGAGTCGACCGCCCGCACACTAGCCAATACCGCAGGCCTGTCGGCATACGGAACGCCGCCCTGGCTGGTGACCGTGATGGCTTGGCCGCGGGCCAGGTTGGCGAACCACGGCCGCTCGGTGCGCAGCGGATCGAACGGGGCGCCGGCGGCGGCGCACGAGACCCGGCCAGCGGTGTCGAAGCGGATCAGATTGTCATAGCCGGGAATGCGACTCTTGATTTCCGCAAGTCGCGGCGCGCACTCCAGGCCGATCGAACCGGGCGCGAGGGTCTGTAGCAAAATCTCGGCGGCGGCAATTCGGGCCCGGGCGGTGGCGGCGCTGCGCGCGGCGGCGTCGGCCAGTTCCACCTGGTGCAACCGCGTTTCCCGATGCGACGACAGGGCCGATTCTATCGCTCCGACGATCAGGACGGGGGCCAGGCCAAGGACGAGGGCCAAGGTCAGACGCGCGCGCACCGGAGCCGCCGCCCAACGGCCAGCCCGGCCCGAGGCGGTCATCGCGCGCCGCTCAGCCGCTCCGCATGAGCCAGGATCGAGCCCATGGCCTCGCCGGCCGCCTTGCCGTCCCGTTCGTAGTCGCCGCGCTCCAGAACTTGTTGCAGGGCCCGGCGCGCCCGGCTGACCCGGCTTTTGACCGTACCGACCGCGCAGTTGCAGATCGCCGCCGCTTCTTCATAGGCAAACCCACCCGCCCCCA
>DATBOH010000223.1:0-2434 GCA_036553915.1 Caulobacteraceae bacterium
CGGCGCGGCTGGCGATGGGGCTAGACCCCGACCGCGCCCACCAGCACGCCCTGGACGCCTCCGCCGCCGATCCTGGCGCCGGCGTGACCGCGGTCCTCTGCCAAGCCAAACTGGCCGCCGGCCACGCCGAAGAGGCTGCCCGACTGGCTGAGGGGCTTGAGCGCGACTGGCCGAACGATCAGCAGGCGACAGCGCTTTTGGGAACCGCGTGGCGCATGCTCGGCGATCCCCGCTACTACGAACTCTACGACTATGAGCGTCTGGTGCGGCGCTACACCCTGGAGACCCCAGGATGGGCGAACCAAGCCGACTGGCTGACTGATCTCGCCGCCGCCCTCAATGGCCAGCATGGAATGCGCACCCATCCGGTCGGACAGTCGTTGCGGCATGGCTCGCAGACCAGCGAAATGCTCACCCGGTCGAAAGATCGCGCCATCCAGGCGTTTTTCACCTCTCTCGACAAGCCGATCGGCGACTATATGGCGATGCTCGGCAAGACCGACGATCGGCTCGGCCGCCGGGTCACCGGGCGCTACCGTTTCGCCGGCGCCTGGTCGGTGCGCTTGCGCCCCGGCGGCCATCATGTGAACCACATCCATCAGCTTGGCTGGATTTCGTCAGCGTTCCATGTCGAAACCCCGGCGGCGATCGAGACCGGCCAGCAGGGCTGGCTAAGCTTCGGAGAGCCCGGACTACCGACCCGGCCGCCTTTGCCGGCCGAGCATTTTGTCAAGCCCATAGCTGGCGACCTGGTCCTGTTTCCCTCCTACATGTGGCACGGCACCTTGCCGTTCGAGGGCGAGGCTGCCCGCCTCACGATCGCCTTCGACGCCGTGCCGGCCTAAGGCGCGGGCCATGGCGATGGACAATCGGAGCCTGGATCTGGAGCGCTCGGCGCAGTCCGGTTCGACCGGGGCCATGCTGCAACTTGGCCGCGACCTCCTGGTCGGCGCGAACGGGCGCCAGGACGTCGCCGCGGCCCTGGACTGGCTGGGCCGCGCCGGGCGCGCGGGCGAGGCCTCGGCCGTTGAGCTGCTGGCCACCGCCACCGCCGTGGGCGTGGCGCAGCCGCCAGACTGGCCAGCCGCCCTCAACCTGCTTCTGGAAGCGGCCGAACGGGGATCGATGCGGGCCCAGGGCCAACTGAAAGTGCTTTCTGGGGCTCCAACGGAGCCATCCTGGCGCGGCCTGCGCGACGCCATCGATCTGAGCGGCTGGGCCTGCGTCCCGGAACGGGAGAAACTCTGCGACGCGCCGCGCGTGCGTCTGGCCAAGGCCTTCGCCTCGCCGGCCATCTGCGATTGGATTGTCTCCCGCGCCAAGGGGCGCCTGCGCGAAGGGTTGATGTACGATCCCTCCACCAAGCTCGAACAGGTCGATCCGCACCGAACCTGCAGCGACTATCAGTTCGACATCCTCAACGCCGATCTGATCGTGCAGCTAGTGCGCGAACGGATCGCCGCGGCTACAGGCTTGCCGACCGTGGCCATGGAGCCGCCGCGCATCTTCCACTACGCCGTCGGCCAGCAGATCAAGGCCCACTATGACCGGGTCAGCGATGGCTATGACGCCTATGGGGCCACCGAATATCGGGGTGACCGGATTGTCACCTTTCTGTTGTACCTGAACGACGGCTATGAGGGCGGCGAACTGAGCTTCCCCAAGGCCGACTTCGCCTGCAAAGGCGCCAAGGGCGACGGCGTCTACTTCGCCCACATCGGTCCGGACGCGAAGCCCGACCCGCTCAGCCTGCACGCCGGGCTCGAAATTCGCAGTGGCGAGAAGTGGGTGATGTCACAGTGGATCCACGATCGCCCGTTCGGCGCCGCCGCCTGAGGAAAAAGCCCAATGTTTCTCGAACTTGCCGAGGTGTTGAACAGGTCGGAGGTGGAGCGATTGCGCGGCTTGGCTGGCCAGGCCCGGTTTGTCGAGGGCAAAGCTTCGAACCCGCACTCGCAGGTCAAGAACAACCAACAGATCGACCCGGCCGATCGGGCCTTCGGCGAGGCTTCGCGGCTCATGGCGGCCGCCTTGCAACGGTGCGAAGCGTTCCGCGATTTCGCCGCGCCGCGGATCGTCGCCCCACCGATCCTGGCGCGGTACACGCCGGGCATGAACTATGGGGTGCATTCCGACGCCCCGGTAATGATGCTGGCCGGCGGACCCATTCGCTCGGACCTTTCCTGCACCCTGTTCCTGGCCGAACCTGACAGCTACGACGGCGGCCAACTCGCTATCCACCTGGGCGGCCGGCGACTGGAATTCAAAGGTCAGCCAGGGGCCATCGTGGTCTACCCCTCCACCACCTTGCACGAGGTCCAGCCGGTCACGCGCGGCGAGCGCCTCGTCGGTCTGAGCTTCATCGAAAGCCAGATCCGCGATCAGTCAAAGCGCGAGATTCTCTACCAACTCAATGAGGTCGCGGCCTTGGAAG
>DATBOH010000284.1:0-5973 GCA_036553915.1 Caulobacteraceae bacterium
CCACGCGGCGACCATGTTCCCGCGCCGGTTCAGCGCAAGGGACTGGACGAGAGCGGGGCCGGCGCCTCGCCCTATAGCTTCTTCGACGAGCCCGAGCCGATCCTGGCCGCCGACTTCAATATCAATGGGGTCATCAGCCGCGATAATTTCCTCAAGCTCGCCGACATGCACTTCACCGCCCTCGACCCCGACGAGCGCGGCTATCTGACCCTTGAGAGCCTGCCCCAGACCACGGTGGAAAAACTGCTGGGTCGATCGCGCCGGGTGCGCCGTTAGGCGCCAGCGCAGCCGCCGGCCAGAATGTCGACTCTCGGTCCGGAGACGGCGAACACGGCGTAGGGCTTGCCGACCTCGCCGGGATCGCCACGCGTGAAGGTTCCTAGCGGTTTTACGCTGTTAAAACAAACTTTAAGAGCAGTTGGGTTGACGCGCCGGGTGAGGTCAACAATCAGCCCTGGCCGACTCATGTCCGGCTTCGGCGCGGCGGCGAGATCGCGCCATCGCTCGCGCTCGGCAATCTGAATGACTGGCGCGGTGAGCGCTCTTTCGCCGGCCAGCTCGGCGGCGAGGCCGTAGCTGCTCGTCCCGATCCAGGCCGCGCCGCTGGACCGGCGAACGCCTTCGAGACGGGCTGAAAAAGCCCCCCAGCCGCGCACCGGCAGGGCCGCGTCGTAACGCCCGAACCAGCGCCCCGGCGCCAGCAGCATCGCCAGCAGAGCGGCGGCGAGCACAAATCCTGTCGGAACGGCGATCCTGGCCAGCCATGCGGCTCGGCCCTTAAGCGCTTCGGCGCCAGCGGCGGCGAATAAGGCCACAAGCGGATACAAGGGGACCGGCCAGTGGGCCTGGACCCGGTCGTGCAGGCTATGGACCACCAGATAGGCGGCGAACGGCGCTCCCATGAGGACGAAGGGGCGCAAAACCAGGCCGACTTTTCGCGGTCGCTTGAATGCGGCGCTGAGCGCCAGGATCGCGACGATCGGATTAGAGAGCAGAATCTGGCCGGCGACCAGCTCAACCAGATAGCGCGGCTGAAAGTCATGGGCGGCGACGCGGCCGAACTGCTTGGCGAAGGTGAGCCATTGATGTTCGGCGTTCCAGGCGATGTTGAGGGCGAAGACAGCCGCCGCGATCAGCGCCGCCAGCCAGGGGCCCGGGGTCCGCAGCGCCGTCCGTCCTTCCCGGTCCGAGGCGAGCCACAGGATCATGCCGGGGGCGATGAACAGGGCGGAATATTTCGACAGGCAGGCGAGGCCCGCCGCCAGTCCAGCCGCGGACCACCACGCAAGCGCCTTTGCCCGCCGGGCGCGCAAGCCGGCGTCGAGCGTCAGCACCCAGAACAGGCAGGCCGGCGCATCCGGCACGGCCAGGAATCCGCCAGCGAGCACCAGCAGCATGGCGTTGAACAAGATGCCGGCGCGACTAGCCAGACGCGCGCCGGCGCCGGACAGGCGGGCCAGATCGAAGGCAACCAGGCCCGTCGCGGCGCTGGCCAGGGTCGGCAGCAGCCTGACGCCCAACGGCGTGTCGCCGGCCAGATGGCGGCCAAGCCAGATCCACCAGGCGATCATCGGCGGGTGGTCTTCGTAGCCGAGCGCTGGCGAGAACGACCACAGGCGATAATAGGCTTCGTCCTCGGTCAGATGCATCGATCCGCCGACAATCAGTCGCAGCAGCAGGGTCGCGGCGATGATGGCGATCAGGGCGGCCGATGGTGCGGCCGCCCTCAGGCTGACCGATTCACCAGACGGCGAGCGAGGTGCTGACATAGTTCCAGACCGCGCCGAACACGGCCCCAAGAAGCGTCGCGGCCCACCACAGATGGAAGATCTTGAAGGCCAGGTCAGCGACCGCGACATTGGCCACCAGCCCTACGCCGCAGAGGGCGCAGAATCGGAGATAGCCGGCCAACAGAGCGAGGCCGCGCAGTCGCCGATCGCGGTAAGTGATCTCGTTATTGATCAGATAGTTCGAGGTCATGGCGACCCAGGCGCCGATGGCCTGGGCTGCGGCGAAATGCAGACCGGCTGAGAGACCGAGCTTGGCCACCGCCAGGTTGACGATCAGGCCGCTCGCCCCAACCACGAAAAACAGCAGTGCCCGGGGCGGCAACAGGCCGCCGCTGAGCTTGCTGACCACCAGGCCGAGGTAGTCGCCGACCGCCATGGCGTCGAGCTTGCTTTCGCCGGCCTGGCGGGCCTGAAATGTGTACGGCAGTTCGAGGATGCGAACCGGTCCTCGGCGCGAGGCGATGAGGTCAAAGAGAATCTTGAAGCCCTGGTCGGATAGGCGGGGAGCCACCTCGTCGAGGATCGGACGGCGGACCATGAAAAAGCCGCTGACCGGGTCGCTGACCTCGGCGCGCAGGGCCAGTCGCGCCAGGCGGTTGGCCAGCCGGCTGCCAAGCCCGCGCGCGGCCGAGAAGCCAGCCGCCGCCTCCCCGGCCCCGACATAGCGGCTGCCGATGACGAGATCGGCGCGATCTTCACGGAGCGCCGCCAGCATGGCCGGCAGCAGGGTTTCGTCATGTTGCAGGTCGGCGTCCATCACGGCCACGAACGGGGCGGCGCTGGCCAGCGCTCCCTCGATCACCGCCCCGGCAAGACCGCGGCGCTTCAGTCGCCGCAAACAGGAAATACGGCCATCTTCGCTGGCCAGGGCCTTGGCGGCCTCGGCCGTGCCATCGGGGGAATCGTCGTCGACAACGATCAGTTGCCAGCGAACGCCGGCCAGGGCCCGATCCAGCCGCTCGCTCAGCGCCGGCAGATTGGCGGCTTCGTTGAAGGCCGGGGCGATGATGCTGAGCTCAAAGGCCGGCCAGGCGCCGGCCAATGCGTCCGACGAAGCCAAAATCGAATCGGCCCTCCCCCTAGCGCTCCGGCCGATGTATCCGCCCGTGTGCGGCTTAGCCAGCGCCGCTACAGGCGGAGCCCATGGACAATCGAGGCGAGATTGTCGTCGAGGCGCGAGGACACCGTTGTCCGGTCCCGACCCTGCGGCTTCGGCGCGCCGTGGAGGACGCCGCGCCGGGCGCGGTGCTGATTCTGATTTCTGACGATCCAATGGCGCGTGTCGACGCCGCCCACTACGCGCGCGAGGCGGGTCTGGACCTGGTCAGCGTCGAGGAGATGAAGGGGGCCTTGATCGTCAAGGTGCGCAAGCCTTGAACGATAGTGCGGCGCGCTGTGGGGGACAGCGCGCCGCCAGGATCGGCTCCTGGACGGTCTCCGCCGCAGCGAGGGACGGGGGAGCGCAACGGCGACCGACAATCAACGAAATAAGCGTCGCCGACTGAACCCAGAATGAACGGCGCCGTCAGGCGAACGTCACTAACGCCTATAGCGCCCCAGAGGCCTCGAGAGCGGCAATCTCTGTCTGCGAAAATCCCCAGTCGCCCAGAGCCTCGCGATTGTGGGCGCCGATAGCCGGGGGCGGCGCTGCGATCGCGCCCGGAGTCGCGGAGAACCTGGGCGCCGGAGCCGGCTGAACGACCCCGGCGACTTCGACAAAGGCTTCGCGAGCGGCGTTATGAGGATGCGACGGCGCCTCATCCAGGCCCAACACCGGCGCGAAGCAGACATCGGTCCCGCTCATGATCTCCACCCAATGGGCGCGCGTCTTGCTGGCGAACACGCTCGACAGGCGCTCGCGCCGGGCAGGCCAGTCGGCGCGCGCGTGCTGCGTGGCGAACTCCGGATCGGTGACGCCGGTCTTTTCCAGCAGCAGGGCGTAGAACTGCGGTTCCAGCGAGCCGATCGCCACCCACTTCCCGTCCGCGCACCGATAGGTGTCATAGAAATAGGCGCCGCCATCGAGCAGATTGGCGCGCCGCTCATCCTTCCACACGCCGGCCGCGCGCATCCCGTAGAACATCGCCATCAACGAGGCTGCGCCATCGGTCATGGCGCAATCGATGACCTGGCCCTGGCCGCTGGCGCGAGCGTGAACTACGCCAGCCAAAAGGCCGAAGGCGAGATAAAGGGCCCCGCCTCCGAAGTCGCCGACGAGATTGAGAGGCGGAATCGGCTTTTCGGCCGTGCCGATGGCCCCGAGCGCCCCGCTGATGGCGATGTAGTTGATATCGTGGCCAGCGGCATGGGAGAGCGGCCCGTGCTGGCCCCATCCGGTCATGCGGCCATAGACAAGCCGCGGATTGCGTTTGAGCGCCACCTCGGGACCGAGGCCGAGACGTTCCATGACACCCGGCCGGAAGCCCTCGAAGACCGCGTCGGCCCCGGCCATCAGCTTCAGGCAGGCCTCTACCGCGGCCGGTGATTTCAGATCCATGGCTACCGAGCGGCGCCCTCGGGCGGTGACATCGGCCGGCGAGCCGCGACCGCTGCCCTTGCGATCGATGCGCACCACGTCGGCGCCGAGATCCGAAAGCAGCATGCCGCAAAAGGGGCCAGGTCCAATGCCGGCGAACTCCAGCACCTTCACATCAGTCAGCGGTCCACTTCGCATGGCGAGGCTCCGACAGTACGACACCACCTTGAAGCCTTGCCGTTCGGTCAGGCAAGCTCAGCGAGTCGGACGCCGCCTTTGGGATCTGAACACGCATGACCGCCCAACCTCAGTTGATCAGCATCATCATCACCGCGGCGGTGGTCATGGCCATCATGCTGTTCCGCAACAATCGCCCGCGAAGACTTCGCGTCGAGGTGCTTTGGCTGCGCTCGGCCATCTATCTGGCGCTGATTGGCGCGACCTTCCTGGCCCTGCCGGTCAGCTATGATCCGTCAAGCCTGGCGATTATGGCCGCCGGCCTGGTCATCGGCGTCGGGGCCGGCTGGATGCGCGGGCGGTTGGTGCGCATCGAAGTGCATCCGCAGACGCACGACATCAGCGCCCAGGCCTCGCCGGCGGCGATGGTGTTCATCCTCGCCCTGATGGTGCTGCGCACCTCCTTACGCGGCCTTGCCGCGAGTTCGCCGGCGCCGGGTCTGAGCGCCTCGGCGCTGACCGATGGTCTCATCCTGCTGGCTGGCGGCCTGATGATCGCCCGCAATCTGGAGATGGGATTGCGCGCCACCCGGCTGCTGCGAGATGCGCGGGCGGCCAGCGCCGGAAGCCAGGGCGGGGGCACGCCGATCGTACGCTGAACTATCAGGCCGCCAGCGCCAGGCGGGCGATCTGCGCCAGCATCCGTTCGGCGGCCGCGAGGCGCGCCTCTGGGGTTTCCCATTCGCCCTTCACCGACAACTTCTGGTCAGGCCGCAACCGCCAGTCCCCGGGGCGTTTCTGGATGAAGGCGACCAGACCACCGGGGTTGGCGAAATGATCGTTGCGGAAACTGACGACCGCGCCCTTGGGTCCGACGTCGATCTTGGCGACATTGGCCTGACGGCACAGGGCCTTGATGGCGACCACCTTGAGCAACTGATCGGCTTCGGCCGGCAGCGGTCCGAACCGGTCGATCAGTTCGGCGGCCAGGGATTCCCGGTCGGCGGCATGCTCGGCTTCAGACAATCGCCGGTAGAGCGCCAGCCGGACATTCAGGTCAGGCACATAGGCTTCCGGAATCAGCACCGCCACGCCGGCGTTTATCTGCGGCGACCAGCCGCGCTCGGCCGGCGCCGGCTGATCGGCCTCGCCAGCCTTGAGTTCCGCCACCGCCTCTTCGAGCATCTGTTGATAAAGTTCGACTCCGACTTCACGGATGTGGCCTGATTGCGCCTCGCCCAAAAGGTTGCCGCCGCCGCGGATGTCGAGGTCATGGCTGGCAAGCTGGAACCCGGCCCCCAGGCTATCGAGCGATTGCAGCACATGCAGGCGCCGCTCGGCCGCCGGCGTGATCGCCTGTTCAAATGGCGTCACCAGAAAGGCGTAGGCGCGCGCCTTGGCGCGGCCGACCCGGCCCCGCAGCTGATACAGCTGCGCCAGGCCGAAGCGGTCGGCGCGGTGCACAATCAAGGTGTTGGCGGTTGGGATGTCGAGACCGGATTCGACGATGCTGGTCGACAGCAGCACGTC
>DATBOH010000020.1:0-17319 GCA_036553915.1 Caulobacteraceae bacterium
CCGCCACAATCACCGCCGCCGCCAGTCCCAGAGCCAATGCGCGCATCGCGGAACTCCCCGAGCTAGGATCGATTGTGTCGAGAATGCGTTGAGACCAGTTCGGTTCCAAGTCGGACTCAATCGAATTTCGCGTCAGGCAAATGACTCGGTCATCGCCGAATAGACCAGGGTGCGCAGATCGCGCCGTAGGGTCAGGCGCGCCTCCGAGCCCATCACCTGAGTCATGAACACCACCGCCAGATCCTCGGCCGGATCGATCCAGAACGCCGTCGAGGCCGCGCCACCCCAGAAATATTCGCCAAGCGATCCGGGCAGTCGGGTGCGCGCGACATCGATATTGACGCCGCAACCGATCGAAAAGCCGATCCCATAGTAGGAGGCCTCGCTGAAAGTGCCCGGCGGGGCCATCTCGGCCAGCTCGCGGTTTCCGGGCAGATGATTGAGGCCAAACAGCGCCACCGTCTTGGGCGAAAGAATGTGCACGCCATCCAGCGCGCCGCCCTGCAGCATCATCCGGCAAAAGCGCATGTAGTCGTGGGTGGTGGAGACCAGGCCGCCACCGCCGGATTCGAGCGCCGGTGGGCTTGCATAGGTGCTGGCCGCCGGGTCGTCCTGGAGCTTGAGGCCCTTGCCCTTGTCGCCGGGCTGGTAACAGGCCGTAAAGCGGTCGAGCTTCTCAGGCGGACAGAAGAATCCGGTGTCGTGCATCCCGAGCGGCTCGAACAGGCGGGTGCGGAGGAACTCGCCGAACGACTGGCCGGATAGCTTTTGAACCAGATAGCCCAGGACATCGATGCCAAGGGAATAGTTCCAGGCCGTTCCTGGCGAGAACTCCAGCGGCACGCCGGCCAACTGGTCGATCATGGTCTCAAGGCCGCCCTTGGTGGCAAAATCACCGATCTTCAGCCGCCGATAGTGATAGTCGACCATCGTCCGCATCATGAAGCCGTACGTCAGGCCGGCCGTGTGGGTAGCCAGGTCGATGACCTTCATGGGCCGTTCGACCGGTGTGGTGATGAAGTGAACAGTGGAGCTAGCCAGCAGGCTCGGCATGCCACTGGCGTAGACAGCTAGGCGGCGGAAAGCCGGGATGTAGGTGGCGACATCGTCGTCGAGGCCGATCAGGCCCTCCTCGGCCAGCATCATCAGGGCCACGGCGGTGATCGGCTTGGTCATTGAATAGATGCGGAAGATGGCGTCTTCGCGCATCGGTTTGTCGCGCTCGAGATCCATGCGCCCGGCCATCCCGGTGTGGACCAGTTGGCCGCGCCGCCAGATCTGGGTGATCAGCCCGGGCAGGTAGCCGCCGTCGACGTAGCGACGCTTCATGACCTCGTCGAGGCGCGCCAATCTGGCCGTCGACAATCCGACCTGTTCGGGCTTCATCGCCATCCTCCTACACGCCGCCGCCCCGGCAGGAGGACCTTAAACATCCGGCGGCCGCCATTGCCAGCCGCCGAGACTGCGTCAGTTGAGATTGGCGGGCGCCTGCCCGGCGCCGCGGGTGACGGCGAGGTTGATCAGCCGATCCCAGCCGCCCAAGGAAATCAGGTGCGCGAAGATCTGTTGCAGGGCGCCATTATCCATCATTTCGCGCAGCTTGGCCTCGGGAATGGCCTTAAGCTTTTCCTCGGAAATCGCATAATATTCGGCCACCAGTTGGGTCGGCCCGGCCTGTACGCCCTCGGGCGTCATTGGAGTGAACTGAGCCGTCTTGGTCTCGAACAGATCGAGATCGTTGAGCAAGGCCATGAAGGATTCGGTACGGCGAACCTCGGTCTCGAAATTGTTGCAGAATTCGATGCAGCCCTTGGTGTAGGCGGTCGGCTGGCCGGCCGAATCGAACAAGGCCATGTCGGGCAGATCGCCGACCATCGGGGCGTCGCGGTCGATGCACACGACCATCGTCTCGCGCTTCTCGTCGGCCGCCAGGACGAAGGGATAACGGCGCACATAGGCGGGAACATAGACCCCGATCTGAAACTGGCCGTTTTCCTGCACATACAGGTTCTGGTTCTGGTTGATGCCCATGACCGCCAGCGGTTGTTTCTTTTCGCCCGCGAAGATGATCGGGCACGAAAGCGCCACCTGCGAAAACTCGGTGACGATGATCGGCACCACCGTCGCCTGGGCGGCGAAAGAGAACGGACGATCGATGCGCCTGACGCCGATGTTGGCATGCGTCTCAGCGCTGAGCGGTTCGGGGTTTGAATAAAAGAGCGGCGCGCCGCTGAGCTGGGGATCCTGGGCGGGCGGAGGTGTATCGGCCATGGCGTGTTCCAAGCGGTTCGCGCCTCGCGGGCGTTCGGAACCGGCGGTTAGAGGGAATGGGCGCCTCTTAGCCGATCGCTCCGGCGCCGGCAAACCCTTGCGTGACCCGGCGTCCGGCGAGCCTAATGGCAGTTGAGACGGAGACGCCGATGCCCATTCACTATCCCGATATCCTGCGGCAGCGTTCGGCTCCGAGGCGCTTCAGCTACGATGACAAGGACGTCATGCTCTACGCCCTCGGCATCGGCCTGTCGGCCGACCCGCTGGAGGCGCGCGAACTGGCCTTTACCTATGAGCGGGACCTGAAGGTCATTCCGACCGCGGCCACGGTGCTGGCGGCGCGCGGCGAGACGATCGGCCCACCGCCCGAGCCGCCCGCCGGCTTCCGCCCCAGTCAGATAAACTTCCTGATGGTCGTTCATGGCGAACAGAAGGTCGAGCTGCACAGGCCGCTGCCGGTCTCCGGAACCTTCATCGCCGAGACGCGGACCATCGGCGCCTTCGACAAGGGCAGAGACAAGGGCGCGGTGCTGATCAATCAGACCGTGTGGACCGATGAAGCCGGCGAAAAAGTCGCCACCCTGACGGGCTCAACCTTCGCGCGCGGCGACGGCGGCTTTGGCGGACCGTCCGAAGGCGCCCCGGCGCCGCACCCGACGCCAGAGCGCGCCCCCGATCTTTCGGTCGCCTTGACGACCCGTCCGGACCAGGCCTTGCTGTATCGCCTCAACGGCGACCGCAATCCCTTGCACGCCGACCCGGAGATCGCCCGCCGCGCCGGCTTCGAGCGCCCGATCCTGCACGGCCTGTGCACCTTTGGAATCACCTGTCGGGCGGTGCTGGCCGCCATCACCGATTTCGCGCCGGAGGTCATCGCCTCGCACGAGGCCCGATTTTCCGCCCCGGTTTTCCCAGGCGATTTGATCACCGTCGATCTATGGCGCGACGGCAAGATCATTTCGTTCGAGGCCCGGGTCGAGGCTCGTGGCGCGACCGTAATCAGGAACGGCAAGACCGTGCTTCGCTAGAGCAAACCCCGTTTGGATGGAATCGTCCAAACCGGGAGGATTTGCTCTGGAATCCAGCTTTCTAGAGCTTGATTCAACGATGCCATCTGTTCTGTGGAAACGCATCAGGCTCTTTGCGCAGGCTTCAGTCGCCATCCGACGGATCGAGCAGGCGGTGCGCGTGAATAATGAAATAGCGCATATGGGCATTGTCGACTGTCGCCTGAGCCCGCGCCTTCCAGGCCTTATAGGCCGCCTCGTAACTAGGATAGGCGCCGACCAGGTCGATCTTGGAAAGATCGCGAAACTCGACCCCGCCGACCGCTTTCAGTTCGCCGCCGATCACCAGATGCAGCAGCTGGGTCATGCTACAGGCCCGCGATTGACAGGGCGTCGACGAGGACCGAGGGCGCATTGACCCGTCCGCGGATCTCCAGGTCGCCGCCCGGGCGCAGCCGCCCATAGATGTCGATGAGGTTGCCGGCCACGGTTATCTCGGTGACTGGATAGGCGAGCTCACCGCCTTCGAACCAGAAGCCCGAACAGCCGACCGACCAGTCGCCGGTGTTGGCGTTGAGCGAAGGTCCGAACATCGCCGTCACCAGCAGGCCCTTGCTGGCTTCGGCCATCAAGGCGGCCTGATCGCCGGCCCCGGGCTGCAGAGTCAGATTGGTGACCCCGACACCAGGCGGCGCCGCCAAACCCCTGGCCGCGTGACCGGTGGTCGTGAGGCCGAGCTGGCGCGCGGCGCTGGCGTTCAGCAGCCAGGTGGTGAGCACCCCATCGTCGATAATCGCCATCGCCTTGTTAGCCGCGCCTTCGTCATCAAACGGCGCCGAGCCCAGGCCGCGGCGGCGATGCGGATCGTCGGTGATCGTGACCCCGGCCGGGAACACACGCGCGCCGAGGCGGTCTTTCAAGAACGACACGCCGCGGGCCACCGCCGGCCCCGAAATGGCTCCGATGAACGGCCCCAGAAGCGATGACGACAGGCGGTTCTCAAAGATCACCGGGGCCGTGGTCGAGGCGATCTTTCGCGCTCCCAAGGCGGAGACGGCGCGGCGTCCGGCCTCGGCGCCGACCAGCTCGGGGGCCGGCAGGTCATCGCGCCAGCGATTGGCGCGTCCCTCGCCAGCCTGCTCCATTTCCCCGCCCTCGCCGGCGATCGCCTGCGCCGAAATCGACGACGCGCTGGCCCGGAACGAACCCACAAATCCGCTGCTGGTTGTGAGCCGCCATGCCGAGGCCGACCACGACGCTGAACCGCCGCCGGAATTGGTGACGCCGGGGACAGCCAGGGCGCTGGCCTCGGCCGCGCGGGCCAGAGTTTCGAGGGTTTCGGCGTCCGGCTCGGATGGATCGAAAAGATCAAGCTCGGGGCCCTGGCTTTGCGACAGCACTTCTTTGGGCGCCAACCCGGCATAGGGATCCTCGGCGGCAAGGCGCGCCATGGCCATGACCCGCTCGACGAGCCGGGCTCGACCCTCGGCGGAGATATCCGAGCCGGAAACACTGGCCTGGCGCGCGCCGACAAACACCCTCACCCCGAGCACCGTGGATTCTTCGCGCTCGACTTCTTCAAGGGCCCCGAGGCGGACGCCGACGCTGAGCGAGGCGTGCTCGGCAAATACGGCTTCGGCAGCGCTCGCGCCGGCGCGCAGCGTCGCCTTCACAACACCGTTCAGCAGGTCCTCGTCCATGGGTGCGATATGGCCGAGCGGGCGGCCGTCGGCAAGGCGATCAGGCGATGATGTCAGGGGTCAGGCGGCGATCGATCTGGGCGATCTGGTCGCGCAGGGCGAGCTTCTGCTTTTTGAGCCGGGCGATCTGCAGCTGATTGGGAGAGGCCTGGGCCTCAAGCGCTCCGACGGCCGCGTCGAGATCCTGGTGAGCCTGTCGGAGGCCGGCCAGGGTGATCCGCAGGGCTGCGTTGGGATCGTCGATCGGCGATAGCTCGTCCATCGGGATTGGACTTTATCAGATGGCGGATTGGCGCTCAAACCAACCGTTCGGCAAGCCGGCGTACAGCGTCTTCAGGCTGAGCTTCATTCCACGCCGCCATGGTCTCGGTGAGCGTGTGCATGAGGTCGTGGCTGTCGCCCGACGATGGCGGTGTCAAATCCTCGAGGACGTCGAGCAGGCGATGTTCGGCGTCGAGTTCGTCGGCGCGAATAGCCGCCGCCAGCGCCGGATCGGCCAGTCCGGAGCGCCGCGCCCTTCGCAAGGGCTGCAATAGCTCGCCCTCCCAGGCGCGCGCCAACTCGAGCGCCCGGGCCAAGCTCGCGCCGTCGACGGATCGCTTCTCACCGGCCGCCCAGGCGCGCCACAGCAGCACAGCGACGCATTGGCCGCTGCGATCCTGGAGATCGACACACAGGCTCGCGACGTCCGGCTTTTCCCAGGCCATCACGGCGTAGTCCCACAGCCTCACGGTTCGGAGTCTTCCAGAGCCGCGATGTCTTCCCCCCAGCGCTTCACCCCGCCTGCGTCCAGTCCGAACAGGTCGAGGACGCGCCCGACGCACTGGTCGACCATGGCCTCCAGGGTCGGCGGCTTGGCATAGAAGGCTGGCGCCGGCGGAGCGATCACCGCGCCCATCTCCGCCAGCGCCGTCAGGGTTCGCAGATGGCCAAGATGCAGTGGGCTTTCGCGCACCATCAGCACCAATGGCCGGCGCTCCTTGAGGGTGACATCGGCGGCCCGGGTCAGCAGCGAGGCGGTGACCCCGGTGGCGATCTCGCTCATCGTTCGAATCGAGCACGGAGCGATGATCATGCCGGCCGTCTTGAACGAGCCCGAAGCGATCGCCGCTCCGACATCACCTGGGCGATAGGCCACCGAAGCCATGGCCGCCAGGTCAGCTTGGGTGAGACCCATCTCCTGGTTGAGCGTCAAGGCGGCGGCCCGACTGGCCACCAGATGGGTTTCAACTTCCAGGCCAGCGAGCGCCTTCAGCAGGCGCACCGCCAGAATGGCCCCGGAGGCTCCGGAGACCCCGACGATCAATCGCTTGTGATGCTTCTCGCCCATACAACCTCTGGCGCCTCGTCAGCACAACCATATGTGAAGTGACAGAGGCCCGTCACGGGTGTTCGTTTCCCCTGGCTGGGCGCATTTGCAAAAGGAGAATCCCGAAATGGCCATCGAAGCCCGAATCCGCGAACTCGGACTGCGTCACGAGACGTTGGAGCGAGCCATCGAGGATGAGGCCGGTCGACCGGCGGGCGACGATTTTCGGGTGATGGAATTGAAGCGCCAGAAGCTCAAACTCAAGGAAGAGCTCGAAAGCCTCAGGGGCGCGGTCCACTAAAGGGCAAGGGGGTTGTCTCGACGGAGGGCCGATGCGTGGCCGCGGCAGACACGGTCATGAAGGGCGCCGCCTCGAACATCAGGGCCTCGCCCCAGAAACGCTGCGCGAGGCCATTCTGGCGACCGGGGGTCCCGGTGGTGAGAAAGCGCTGCTTTCGGCCACGCCCCGGATCGTATTCGGGATGGCGGGCAAGGTAGCCAACCACCGCCTCGGCCGTCGCCGCCGGCTGGTGGATGAGGGGCGTTCCCGGCGGCAGGGCGTCGCGGAACATCTCGCCGATGATCTCATAGTGCGTGCAACCCAGAATGGCGCGATCGGGCGGTCGGCCGATCCGGCGAGCGAGGCCGGCGACATGGCCTGCCACCGCCTGGCGCAGCGTCGCGTCATCCGCCCCGGCTTCTATGTCGCGGGCCAGCATCGGACAGGGCTCGGAGAATACCGCGACATCGGCGCGCCGTTTGTCGATCTCGATTTCATAGACGCGCGAGGCGGCGGTGGCGGGGGTCGAGAAGATGCCCAGCACGTCGACGCGCTCGATCTTGTCCGGCGGCCGGTCGATCTCCTGGGTCCAGGGCAGCCCCGTGGCCGCCTCGATGGTCGGCACGATCAGGCCGAGCACATTGGCCGGACGGCCGAGTTCGCGACGATAGCCAGGTAGCCAGGTCTGCTGCAGCCGGCGCAGGGCTACGGAGGCGGCGGTGTTGCAGGCCAGGACAACGAGGCTGCAACCGGCTGCAAACAGGCGCTCGCACCCCGCCCGCGTCATGGCGACGATCTCCTCGCCGCCGCGTCCCCCATAGGGCGTATTGGCCTGGTCGGCGAGGTAGACGAAGTCAGCGTCGGGCAGGGCGCGCACCAGGGCGTGATGGACGCTAAGGCCGCCGATCCCCGAGTCGAACACCCCTATGGCCATGCGCGCCGTTTAGCCTTCGCCTGCCCTTGAGCAAAGGGCGCCACATAAACAAAGAGCCCGGCCTTGCGGCCGGGCTCCAGGTTTTTCCAATCCGATTGAGATCAGAACTGGATGTGGATGGTCGAGCGCCGGTTGAGCGGCTCCTTGACCCCGTCAGGCGTCTGAACCGCCAGATCGGTCTTGCCGACCCAGCTGACGTCCAGGGTGTCCTGCGGCACGCCCAGGGCGACCATGCCATCGGCCGTCGCCTTGGCGCGGCGTTCCGACAGACGCAGGTTGTAGGCGACGCTACCGGAGGTGTCGGTGTGGCCGACGATTGACTCCTTGGTGGCGTGGCCGTCGACCGAGTACTTGGCCGCGTCCTGCAGAACCGCCTGAGCTTCCGGCGTGATCACATACTGATCGAACGGGAAGTAGATGGTGTAGTCGCGCGCCTCGAAGGCCGGCGGCGGAGGCGGCGGCGGCGGAGGCGGAGGTGGCGGAGGAGGCGGCGGAGGCGGAGGCGGCGGAGGCGGCGGCGGCGGCGGCGCCGGCGGGCTGCCGAACGCGAACCGCAGACCCAGCGTCACCGCCTGGTCAACCCAGTCGCCGCGGAACGAGCCAACGGTGACATTACCTTCGACATTGGAGAACGTGCCATGGCCAAATCGCATGCCGTCGGAGCGCGTGTAGCGATAGGTCAGATCGACATTGACCCGATCGGTGGCCCGGAACGACAGGCCGGCGATGCCCTGGTAGGCGAAGTGGGTGTCACCCTCGTTGATGGTCCCTGGCGTACCGAAGCAGCCGGAAATGTCGCAGAAGTCGCCGCCTGTGCGGATATTGGCGTGCACGACGCCGACGCCACCGCCCACAAACGGGTTGACCCGCGAGTGCGGCAGGATGTCGAAGAGCACATTGCCCATCGCCGACCAGGCATTCATCGTCCCGCCTGGGGTTTCGCAAGTGCCCGGCGCCGAGGTCGGGTTGCAGATATCGACGCCGGCAAGAGCGCCGGTGCCCATGATGCTCTGGATCCCCTCGTGGCGATAGCCGCCCTCGACTTCAACCCGCACATGGCCGTTGAACCGATAGCCGAGGCGGACGAAGCCGGCCCAGTCGGGATTGGTGGTGTGAATCTTGGCGCCGACCGGCGTTGTGCCGGTGTCATCGAACCGACCGTTGAAGGTCGAGGTGTGGTGTCCGCCAGCGTCCAGCGCGCCATACCAGCCCGGTTGAGTCGCCGACCAGTCGCTGTCCACCTGCGCGAACGCCGCCGGTGCGGCCATTAGCGAAGCCAGCGCAGCGCCGGCCAAGAGCTTCAACTTCATATCTCTATCCCCTTTTCACCGTCCGTATCGACCTTTCGGCCTGAACACGGCGCCCGTTATGGCACAAGGACCGCATCGACACTTAAACTAGCGGCGTTCGCATTCTTAAAACATTTCCGAGGCCCTGCCTATAAGCATGGCCTAGTTAGATGCCCTAATATTCGAGAATTTCCGCCCCAATGATGAACAATCCCTGACCGGCCGCCGTCCGCCGGAAGAATCCCCCGCCGGAACCTCCTCCCGCCCTTAGGCAAACAGAAGCTTGTTGGGCTAATGCGCTTGGATCAATCTGGTTCCCCAGGCTTTTCAGGTATCAGGAGCTTCGCCTGTCCCGTTCTGAACCCGCCACGAACGCGATCCCCATCCTCGCGATGGAGGAGGCCGAGTGGGGCCAGGTTTCCCATAGTCTGACGGCCCCGCGGCGGGCCGCCGCAAAGTTGGCCGATTTCGCCGCCCGGCAGGGGCAGACGCTCCTCATCGGCGATGACGAAGGCCGGCCGGCGCAAGTCCTGTTCGGCCTCGGGGCCGGAGCCCGGCTGGCCCATTTTCGCGAGCTCGGCGGACGACTGGCGGCCGGCGAATACCGTTTGGAAGGACCGCTTGGGGTCGATCCAACGGCCGCCGCCGTGGCCTTCGCCTCTGGTGCTTATCGGTTCGACCGTTACCGGAAAGCCACACCTCAAGCGCACCTGGCGCCGCCGGAGGGCGCCGATCCGGGACTGATTCGCGCCCAGGTCCATGCGCTCGCCCTGGCGCGGGACATGATCAACACGCCGGCCAACGACATGGGGCCGCTTCAGATCGAGACCATCGCTCGCGAGATCGCCGAGGCGCACGGGGCGGCCTTCCAGGTGACAACCGGCGAGGCTCTGCTTGAGGCTGGCTATCCGGCCGTGCACGCGGTCGGCCGGGCCGCGGCCGCGCACCGGTCCCCGCGCATGATCGAGTTTGCCTGGGGCGACACCGGACCGCGCCTGGCGATCGTCGGCAAGGGCGTGGCCTTCGATACCGGCGGACTCGACATCAAGCCCACCGCCGGCATGCGGCTGATGAAGAAGGACATGGGCGGCGCCGCCCATGCCCTGGCCCTGGCTCGGATGGTCATGGCCGCCGGCCTGCCGGTGCGCCTCAGCGTTCTCGTCCCGGCGGTGGAGAACGCCATTTCCGCCGACGCCATGCGGCCGGGCGATGTGATCGCCTCGCGCAAGGGTCTTACCATCGAAGTCGGCAACACCGACGCCGAGGGCCGGCTGATCCTCGCGGACGCCCTGACCCGGGCCGCCGAACTGGAGCCCGACCTGACTCTCGATTTCGCCACCCTGACCGGGGCGGCCCGCGTCGCCCTCGGACCAGACCTGCCGCCTTTCTACACCGATGATGAGGCCCTGGCCGGAGCGATCACCGCCGCCGCCTTGGCCGCGCAGGACCCGCTGTGGCGGATGCCCTTATGGCCAGGCTACGAGGCGGCGCTGGCCAGCGATATCGCCGACATCACCAATGAACCGGACGCCTGGGCCCAGGCCGGATCGGTCACCGCGGCCCTGTTCCTGAAGCGATTTGCGCCGAGCGGCGCCTGGGCGCATCTTGATATCTTCGGCTGGAACCCGCGCGGCCGGCCCGGCTGGCCCAAAGGCGCCGAGGCCCAGGGCCTGCTGGCGCTGTTCGCGATGCTGAAGGCCCGCTACGTGTGAATTTCGACCCCCGCACCACCCTGCGCCGCGACGGCCTCGCCGATCTCCGCCTTGAGGGCCTGATCGAGGCGGAGCGATTCGACGCCACCCGGCCGATGCAGGCCGCCATGCCATCAGCGGCGATCCGCGACGCTCCGGACCCGGCCGCCCAGCAAGTCGATCAACTTCTGTTTGGCGAGGGTTTCGAGGTTCTGGAAACGCGCGATGGCTTTCATTTCGGCCAGGCGCGCCGCGATGGCTATGTGGGGTGGGTCAGCGCTGACGCCCTGGTCGAGGTCGGAGCCCCGCCCACCCACTGGATAGGCGTGCGCGCCACCTTCGCCTTCGCCACGGCCTCCATCAAGGCGCCGGCGAGCGAGCCCATCGGCCTCAACAGTCTGGTCGCCGCGACCGATGAATCGGGGCCATTCGTGAGGACCGCGTGCCTGGGCTGGCTGCCGAAACGCCATCTCATTCCGATCGGCGAGGTGCGCCAGGATCCGGCGGCGGTCGCCCTCGAGCATCTGCACGCGCCCTATCTATGGGGCGGACGCCACGCCAGCGGCCTCGACTGCTCGGGCCTGGTGCAGCAGGCGCGGCTGGCCTGCGGTCTTGGCTGCCCGCGCGACACCGATCAGCAACAAGCCCTGGGGGCCGAGACGCCGCCGGACGGCCTCCGACGCGGCGATCTGGTGTTCTGGAAGGGGCATGTGGCGATGATGATCGACGCCGAGGTCATGGTGCACGCCAATGCGTTCCATATGGGCGTGGCGATCGAGCCTCTGGCCGAGGCGATTCAGCGCATCGACGCTGCGGGCGGCGGAACGCCAACCGCCTTTCGAAGACCGTAGCGGGGCCAAGGTCCGGTCGGCGTCGGCCGGTCGCAGGCCCTGGACTCGGGCGACGCCCGGGGCCAAACCGCCCTTCGTCAAACGCCGGAGAGCCCCCTCATGAACGCCATCACCCTGGACGCTGAAGCCTGGCGCGAGGCTGGCGAAAGCGGGCTCGAAACCGCCGTCGCCCTGCGCCGGGCCATCCACGCCGAGCCGGAACTCGGCCTCGACCTGCCGAAGACCACCGCCAAGGTGAAGGCGGCCCTGGCCGGCCTGCCGCTGGAGATCCGCGAAGGCCCTTCGACCACTGGCGTCATGGCCATCCTGCGCGGTCCGGCCAATGGCCGCACCGTGCTGCTGCGCGGCGACATGGACGCCTTGCCGCTCACCGAGGACACCGGCCTCGACTTCACCTCAAAGCACGATGGAGCGATGCACGCCTGCGGCCACGACACCCATGTCGCCATGCTGGCCGGCGCAGCCCGGGCCCTCAGCGCCCGCCGCGACCGCCTCGCCGGGACGGTGATGTTCATGTTCCAGCCCGGCGAGGAAGGCTGGCACGGGGCCCGGCACATGATCGCCGACGGCCTGCTCGACCCCCTGCCCGACGTCGCCTTCGCCCTGCACATCTCGCCCAACATGCCGCGGGGAACCTTCGCCGGCCGGGCCGGACCCCTGCTCGCCGCCTCCGATACGCTGCGCGTGCGCATCGTCGGAGCCGGCGGCCACGCCTCGATGCCGCACGACGCCCATGATCCGATTCCGGTGCTGTGCGAGATCGTCACCGCCCTGCAGGCCTTCGTCACCCGCCGGGTGCCGGTGTTCGAGCCGACCGTGATCACCATCGCCCATATCCATGCCGGCACGACCAGCAACGTCATTCCCGAAGACGGGCGGCTGCTGGGCACCATCCGCACGCTGTCGGAACGCACCCGGACCATCGTCCACGACGGCGTGAAGCGGCTGGCCGAACATATCGCCGCCGCCCATGGCATGGCCTGCGAGGTCGAGATCGAGCACGGCTTCCCGGTCACGGTCAACGACGGCCGCGTCGTCGCGCTGGCGGCCGAGACCGCCCGCGCGCTCTATGGCGAGAACGGCTGGCGAACGATGCCCGACGCCCTGATGGGGGCCGAGGACTTCTCCTATGTGCTGCAAAAGGTTCCCGGGGCCATGGCTTTCCTGGGCGCAGCCCCTGAAGGCGGCGACTACCGCACCTGCTGCGCCCTGCACTCCAACCGCATGGTCCTCGACGAAACGGTGATGGCGCGCGGCATCGCCATGCATTGCGCCATGGCCGAGGCGGCGCTCTCGGGCGAACTGGAGCTTTAGATCGATGCTCGCCATTCTACTGGCGGGGGCTCTGCTGCAGGAAATCGTACCGACCGCGCCATCGGAGACGGCGCCGCTGCCGCCGGCCGCGGCGAGCCCCCAACCGACGCCGCCGCCGTCCGGACCGCCGCCGGGCGATCTCTCCGCCGCTCCGCCACTCCCGGAAGGCTTGCTGCTGCCGGTAGCCCGCAGCGACAACGGCGAAACCTTCCTGGTTCTCGACCGGGCCGCGCACAACGGTCTGATCGTCGACTATTGGACCTATCTGACCTTTGAGCCGCCGGTCGCCATTCGGGCCGGCGTGGCCGCGCTGCAGGGGCTGGCGCACCATCAGGCCGATTGCGCCGCGAAGACCGACCAGGTGATCGCCCAGGCCGGCTATGACGCCGCCGGCGCGCCGGTCGTCGCCCTGGCCGCCGAACCGATGCGGCCGATCGCCGAGGCTGGCCCCGAGGCCCTGATCGTCGAGGCGCTGTGCCGCGACCGGCGCCTGCCGCGCGAGAGCGCGGTCGCCGGCCATGCGGCCGCCCTGGCGCTGGCGAAACAGCCGCCGTCCCGCCAGAACCCCTGATTTGCCTCACAAGGAGTATCGCCGATGCCGAAGACGACCGCCATCGCCGAGCACGACGCCTCGGCCCTGATCGATGAACGTATCGCTTCGCTCGGCGACTGGCGTGGCCGGACCCTCGCGCAGGTGCGGGCGCTGATCCAAGAGGCGGTCCCGGGCGTGGCCGAGGAATGGAAATGGCGGGGCGTGCCGGTCTGGTCGCATGGCGGCATCCTCTGCACCGGTGAGACCTACAAGAACGCCGTGAAGCTGACCTTCGCCAAAGGCGCCGCCCTGGCCGATCCGGCCGGACTGTTCAACGCCAGCCTGGAAGGCTCGACCCGCCGCGCCATCGACCTTACGGAGGGCCAGAGCCTCGACGCCGCCGCGTTCAAGGCCCTGGTCAGCGCCGCCGCGGCGCTCAACGTGGCGAGCCGGGCGAAGTAGCGGCGAATAGGACTTGGAGACTCGGGCGCCGCGGCGCTAAAGGGCCGCGGAAAGGCCGGCCGCCGGACGCGCCGCGCAGCCTTTCCGGGCATGGAGAGCAAGCGTGGGCAATGTGACGGTGATCGGCGCCCAGTGGGGCGACGAGGGCAAGGGCCGCGTCATCGACTGGCTGGCTGGCCGCGCCGACGTGGTTGTGCGGTTCCAGGGCGGCAACAACGCCGGCCACACCATTGTCGTCGGCAACACCGTCTACAAGCTGTCGCTGCTGCCCTCCGGCCTGGTCCAGGGCAAGCTCTCGGTGATCGGCAACGGCGTTGTCGTCGACCCCTGGGCCCTGGCGGCCGAGATCGCCAACGGTCGCGCCCAGGGACTTGAGATCACCCCTGACAACCTGGTGCTGGCCGACAACGCCTGCCTGGTGCTGCCGCTACACCGCGACCTCGACGCCGCGCGCGAGGCCCGGGCCGGGGCCGGCAAGATCGGCACTACCGGGCGCGGCATCGGCCCAGCCTATGAGGACAAGGTCGGCCGCCGGGCGATCCGGGTCGCCGACCTGGCCGATCCGGCCGCCCTGCCCACCAAGATTGAGCGCCTGCTCGCCCACCATGCCGCCTTGCGCGAGGGGCTGGGCCTGGCGGCGGTCGACCCGGCGGCGCTGAACCGCGATCTGCTGGCCATCGGCGCGACCATCGGGGCTTTCGCCAAGCCGGCGTGGCGAGTCCTCGCCGAAGCCGCCGAGGCCGGCCGCACCATCCTGTTCGAGGGGGCGCAGGCGACCCTTCTGGACGTCGATCACGGCACCTATCCTTACGTCACCTCGTCCAACACCGTGGCCGGCCAGGCCGCCGCCGGGGCCGGCGTCGGGCCCAAGGCCATCGGCCGCGTTCTGGGGATCATGAAGGCCTATGCGACCCGGGTCGGCGAAGGCCCGTTCCCGAGCGAGCAGGCCAACGCCGTCGGTCAACGGCTCGGCGAGCGCGGCAATGAGTTCGGCACCGTCACTGGACGGCCGCGCCGCTGCGGCTGGTTCGATGCGGTGCTGGCCCGTCAATCGGTGGTGCTTGGCGGCGTCGAGGGCGTCGCTCTGACCAAGCTCGACGTCTTGGACGGTTTCGAGGCGCTGAAGATCTGCGTCGGCTATGAGATCGGCGACCGGCGCCTCAATTATCTGCCGGCCGCCTTCAGCGATCAGGCCGCCGTGCGCCCCATCTACGAAGAGCTGGAGGGCTGGTCGGCCCCCACTCGCGGCGCGCGCGAATGGTCTGACCTTCCGTCGGCGGCACAAGCCTATGTGCGGCGGCTAGAGGCGCTCATCGGCGCGCCGGTGATGATGCTGACCACCAGTCCGGAGCGCGACGACCTGATCCTGCTCAAGGATCCGTTCGAATAGCCTTCACGCCTCGACGAGGTGCTGCTCCACGGCGGCGGCTTTCATCGCCTTTTGCAGCTTTTCGAACGCCCGCACCTCGATCTGGCGGACCCGCTCGCGACTGACGCCATATTCGGCCGCCAGCCCCTCCAGCGTGGTCGGATCGTCCTTGAGCCGGCGTTCGGTGAGGATATGCTTTTCGCGGTCGGTGAGCTCGCTCATCGCCTCTTCGAGGAGCCCCATGCGCAGGCTGTGTTCCTCAGTCTCGGCAAGATGCGTTTCCTGGCTGACCGCGTCCTTGTCCTCGAGCCAGTCCTGCCACTCGCTTTCCGATTCGGAGCGCAGCGGCGCGTTCAGCGACGCGTCCGGGCCGGCCAGCCGCCGGTTCATGGAGATGACCTCGGAGTCGAGCACGCCAAGCTTGGTGGCGATCTGGCTCACCTGGTCTGGATGCATGTCGCCTTCTTCGAAGGCGCTGATCTGGCTCTTGGCCTTGCGCAGGTTGAAGAACAGCTTCTTCTGCGCCGCCGTGGTGCCCATCTTCACCAGGCTCCAGGAGCGCAGGATGTATTCCTGGATCGAGGCGCGGATCCACCACATGGCGTAGGTGGCCAGGCGGAAGCCCTTGTCGGGCTCGAACTTCTTGACCGCCTGCATCAGGCCGACATTGCCTTCGGAAATCACTTCGCCGATCGGCAGGCCGTAGCCGCGATAGCCCATGGCGATCTTGGCCACCAGACGCAGGTGCGAGGTGACCAGACGATGCGCGGCCTCGGGGTCCTCATGCTCGCGCCAGCGCTTGGCGAGCATGAATTCCTCGTCCTTGGCCAGCATCGGAAACTTGCGGATCTCGGTCAGGTAACGCGACAGGCCGCCTTCAGGCGTCATCACGGAGAGAGCGTTGGCTGTAGCCATCGTGGTTGCTAAATCCCCTGGCGAAGCGGGAGTTTATTGTAGCACGCTGAAAATGCGCGCCCGCTTCGGTCAATCGCCTAGATAGGAATTGGTTGCCGCCTGTTTAAGCCCGGCCGGGCCAAGGAATCGTGATCGCCTTGTGAGCTGCGCTAAAGGCGGCGCAGCGCTTCCTCCAGGGTGCGCATGTCGTCGGGGGGCGCGGTTTCGAAACGCAAGGCGGCGCCGGTTATCGGATGGACGAAGCCGAGCACGGCGGCATGCAGGGCCTGGCGCTCCAAGCCAGCGGCGGCGATCGCCTGGCGCACCGCCGGGGCCGGCGCCCCGGCTCCATAGGTCGGATCGCCCAGGCACGGCGCGCCGATATGCGCCAGATGCACGCGGATCTGATGCGTGCGGCCGGTCTCGAGGGTGCAGGCCAGGCGCGCCGCCAGCGGCCGCGCCGTCGGCCCGAAACGGGCTTCGGTGCGATAGCGGGTCACCGCCTCGCGGCCGCCGGCCCGCAACACAGCCATTTTCTGACGCTGATGCGGAGCCCGGCCAATGCGGGTGGCGATCTCGCCGGCCGCGGCCTTCGGAGCGCCGCGCGTCAGGGCGATGTAAACCCGCTCGATCGCGTGAGCCGCGAATAGCCGCGACAGGCCCTTGTGGGTGGCGTCGGTCTTGGCGGCGACCATGATCCCGGAGGTCAGTTTGTCGAGGCGGTGGACGATGCCCGGTCGCGCCACTCCGCCGATGCCCGAAAGACTGTCGCCGCAGTGGTGGATGAGAGCGTTCACCAGGGTGCCGGAGGGGCTGCCGGGAGCGGGGTGGGCGGTCATCCCGGCCGGCTTGTCGATGACGATCAGATCCTGGTCCTCGTACAGTACGCTCAGCGGCAGGGCCTCGGCTTTCGGATGCGCGGGGGCAAGCGGCGGGACAACGAGGCGGTAGCGGCCAGGCTCGGCGCGCGCTGAGGGGTCATTCATCACCGTCCCGGCGCGACTGACCGCGCCTTCCAGCATCAGGGCCTGAAGGCGGGCGCGGGAGAAGTCCGGCGCCGCCGCCGCCAAAGCCTTGTCGAGCCGGCCTTCGGGGGCCGTCAGGACGATGTCGACGATTTTTTGACCGACCGACATGTTCTAGAAACCGCGCTTTCCGGCGAAAGCGGGGATCCTCAGCGGCGTCACGGCCGCTCGACCAGGGCGCCCGCCTCGATGACCCGATAGAAGCAAGAGCGGAAACCGACGTGGCAGGCGCCGCCGTCGCCGCCTGGCGCGACCTTGAGCCAGACGGCGTCCTGGTCGCAGTCGATGCGCGCCTCGACCACCTTCTGCACCTGGCCGCTGGTCTCGCCCTTGCGCCACAGCGCCCGGCGCGCGCGGCTGAAATAGTGCGCCTCGCCGGTCTCAAGTGTCA
>DATBOH010000085.1:0-2774 GCA_036553915.1 Caulobacteraceae bacterium
CCTCCCGGCTCGCCTACTTCGCGGCCAGACCGATATGGGCTTCGCACAGTGCTTCGATCGTCGCCAGATAGAGACGGCTGCGAATCTCGTAGGCCTCGCCCGGATCGGCGACATAGAGATAGCAGTTGAGATTGATCGCTCCGGGGGCGACAGAGTCCACGAACACGGAGGGGCGCGGCTTATCCAGGACCTCGGCATCGCTGGAGGCCGCCTTGGCGATCAGGTCGCAGGCCCGCCGCGCCTCGCCGGGATTGGCGATCGCCACCTGCAGCTGGACGCGGCCGCGCGACTGACCAAGCGTGCGATTGCGCACGGCCTTGGTGACGAAGTCGGAATTGGGCACGATCACGGTGCTGTGGTCGAAGGTCTGGACCTCGGTGGCGCGGACACGGATGCGCATGACATCGCCCTCGACGTCATCGACCTTGACCCAATCGCCGACTTTCACCGGCCGCTCGACCAGCAGGATGATCCCGGCGACGAAATTTTGGACGATCTGCTGCAGGCCAAAACCGATACCGACGGAAAGGGCGCTGGCGATCAACGCGATCTGCTGCAGACCCAGGCCCATGGCCGCCAGGGCGGCCAGCAGCGCCACGCCGACGCCCAGATAGCCGACCCCGGTGCCCACCGAATTGCGCACGCCGGTGTCCCAGGTCGTGGCCGGCAGATAGCGGCGCACCACCCAATCGCGGACAAACCGCGCCAGGGTGACGCCGATCGCCAGGCAGCCGACGCCCGTGGCGATGGCCGGCAGCGACAGCGTCGCGGTGCCGAAACGCAGCGGTTCACCGATACGGCCAAGATGGCCGAGAAGCAGGTCGCCGCTCTGACCGAAGGGCGTCAGGGCCAGAGCCAGGGCGCCGATCAGCACCAGGAGCTGCATTCCGGCCGCCGCCAGGATGCCGATCTGGGCCACGGTCGAAGACGATAGCCGGAACAGGCTGGCGAGCGTCCGCCGCGCCCATCCGCCGCGTCCGAAACCGACGCCGATCAGGTCGTCGATGACGCGCAGCAGCAGAAAGGCGGCGGCCCCGACAAGGCTGAGCCAAAACACCTGGCCCGAGATCAGCGCTCCCAGGGTGATGTAACCGCTCAGCAGACAGACCACGGTGGCGAAGATGGCCGCCGCCAGTCCCATGGAGAACAGGCCGCGCAAAGGTGCGGGGGTGGCGTCCGAAGCCGATACATCCTGGGCGCGCAAGCTGAACACGATCCCGCCGGCGACCAGGACATAGGCCAAGGCCACCACCGCCTGGGCCGCCACGCCCGAGGCTACGCTGCCGCCAGAAAGGAACACCAACCGCGTCAACACGAAGCCGAACGCGGTGACGACCGCCACCCACATCAGCCACAGACGCGCCTTCGCGGCTTCCCGATCGCTGAGCTTGACGATCCGTCGTTCGGCGGAGCGCCCGGCGCCCAGGGCGCGCCCCAGCGCCACGATAGCCGCGCCCCAGGCGACAGCGACGACCGCCGATCCGGCCAGGGCGTCGGCCTTGGACGACAGCAGTCCGCCCCAGGCCGCCCCGGCCCGCAGCGCCACGGCCCCGAGACTGGGTAGTCCGAAGTCGACCAGGCCAATCCAAAGCCTTTGCACGGTAAGCGGCCAATGGCGGCGCTGGGGCCGGTGGCCAACGGCGAGCCGGATGGCCAACAGCCGGATCGGGAAACATAGCAACAGCGCCGCCAGCGCCCCCAGCGCCAGGCCGATCGCGCCGGTCGGCTCAATCGCCTGCGTGGCGGACTTCTGGGCCTCTTCGGCCATGTCGGCAAAGCGATCGAGATCGCCGTAGCCGCTGGTATTGAGAGCCCTCCAGAAAGCAGGCGACAGCGGCGAGGCGTAGCGCCGCAGCACGCGATTGGTGAAATCGTTGCGCCGGATCTGGGCGATGGCGTTGACCGCATCGGCGGCGCGCGCGGCGGTATGGGAGGCGGCCGAGATCTGCGCCCGCAGGAGGGTGTCGCGACCCTCAGCCGCGGCAAGCGGGGTCCGGGCGTCGGGATGCCGACGCGCTCTGGCCCGCAGGCGCTTGAGGTCGGGAGCCGCCTTGGCTTGCGCCTGGCTGGCGGTCGCCACCGCCGCGCGGGCCTGGGCCTGGACGGCCGCCGCCTTCGCCTCCAGAACCGCGAGGGCGGAATCCTGGCCGTTGTGATTGGCCGCCCCCGCCAGGGTCGCCAGGAGTCGGTCCTGGTCTTTCCAGCTGACCGGCGGCGGGACGGCCGCTGTCGGCGTCGAGGCGACGACGGGCTTTGCAGCGACGGCGGCGGCCGGGGTGAGGCTATTCTGGGCCGACGCCGCGCCGCCCAGCAACAGCAAGGCCGCCCAGACCGCCAAGGCGGATGCGCGCCGATGGGGCATGGACTCTCCCTCGCCCGCCCCGCCGCGAAGCTAACGCCGATCGGCTATGGCGAGTTCGGCTATTCCAGGTCGAGAGCCTGTGCGACCGCCTTATAGGTGATGGCCCCCTCGCGGACATTGAGACCCTGCGCCAGGCCCGGATCGTCGGCGAAGGCCCCGTCGACGCCCTTGCGCGCCAGGGCCGAGATGTAAGGCGCAGTGGCGGCGCTCAGCGCATAGGTCGAGGTCAGCGGCGCCGCCCCCGGCATGTTGGCGACGCAATAGTGGATCACGTCGTCGACCACAAAGGTCGGGTCGGCATGGGTGGTGGGGTGGCTGGTTTCGAAGCAGCCTCCCTGGTCGATGGCGACATCGACGAGCACCGCACCTGGCCGCATGCGCGCCAGATCGGCCCGGGTCACCAGCTTGGGGG
>DATBOH010000214.1:0-8516 GCA_036553915.1 Caulobacteraceae bacterium
ACCGGCTGGCCGAGTTTCTACACCGCCATCGCCGGGGCGATCGGGACCAAGAGCGATCATCAATTGCTTGACGTGCGGACTGAATATCATTGCGCTCGCTGTCTGGGTCACCAGGGTCACGTCTTTAAGGATGGCCCCAAACCGACCGGTCTTCGCTACTGCAACGACGGGGCGGGTCTGAAGTTCGCCCCGGCCTGAACCAGCTACGACCTGACTTTGACGTAGCCGCCAGGCGCATCCTCGATCGGCTTGAGCGGTCCCTTGGCGGGATCGCGCGCGGTGATGCGAGCGCCAGACCGGGCGCCCAGCCATTTCGCCCAATGAGGCCACCAGGACCCAGGATGCGCGTGCGCGCCCTCCATCCATGCTTCCAGAGTGGGGGGCAGGGCGGGATTGGTCCAATGTTGGTACTTCTGGGCCGCGGGGGCATTGATCACCCCGGCGATGTGACCTGAGCCGGCCAGGGTGAACGTCGTTTCCCCTCCGAATAGTCTCGCGCCCTTATAGACCGACCGGGCCGGGGCGATGTGATCCTCCTTCGAGGACTGGACGTAGATTGGAATGTCGACACGGCCGAGCGCGAGGCGCTCGCCGGAGAGCTCCAACTGGCCCTTGGCCAAAGCGTTTTCCTGATAGAACTTGCGAAGATAGAAGAGATGCAAAGCTTTAGGCATGCGCGTCTGGTCAGAGTTCCAAAACAACAGGTCGAACGGTTTGGGCTCCTTGCCCATCAGATAGTTGCTAACGAAGAACGACCAGACCAGGTCATTGGCGCGCAAGGCGTTAAAGGTGTCGGCCATGGTCTGGCCGGCTAGGACCCCGCCGCCAGCATCCATGCGCTGCTCCAGGTCCCGCAGCCACTCCTCATTGGAGAACAGCAACAGGTCCCCGGCCTCTGAAAAATCCTGTTGGGCCGCGAAGAAAGTGGCCGACGCTATTCGCTGGTCACCACGCGCCGCCATATGGGCCAGGGCGCAGGACAGAAGGGTGCCGCCGATGCAATAGCCGACTGTATTCACGGTCGAGACCTGGGCCTGCCGTGTCACCGCCTCGACTGCCGCGTAGACGCCCTGCTGCATGTAGTCGGCGAATGTTCTTTCGGCCAGGCGGGCGTCGGGATTGACCCAGGAGGTGACAAAGACGGTGAAGCCCTGATCGGACAGCCAGCGGATCATCGAATTTTCGGGCCGCAAGTCGAGGATGTAGAACTTGTTTATCCATGGCGGGAAGATCAGCAGTGGGATCTCGAACACCGTCTTGGTCGCCGGGGCGAACTGAAGAATTTGGATGATCTCGTTTTGGAAAATCACTTTTCCAGGCGCGGTGGCGACATTTTCTCCGACCTTGAATTTGGCCAGGTCGGTCTGGCTTATGGACAGTTGGCCACCTCCGCGAGCGAGATCGGCGGCGAAGTTCTCCATGCCCTTCACCAGGCTCTCGCCGCGCGTTTCCATGGCCGTTCTCAGGGCCGCGGGGTTGGCCAGGAGGAAGTTGGAGGGGGAAAAGGCGTCGGTGAGCATCTGGGTGAAGAAGCTTACGCGGCGCTGGGTCAACGGTTCGACGCCATCGACGTCGCGGATGAGGCCGTTCAGCCAGTCGGCGGTGATGAGATAGGACTGCTTGATCGTGTCGAAGACCGGATTGGCCGACCAATCGGGATCGTTGAAACGCTTGTCGCCGGGGGCGGGGACGGCCACCGGCTCGACGGCATCGCCGCCGGCGCGCCGGGCGGCGGACCGCCAAAGTTCCATATAGCGCGCATAGAGGTCGGCCTGGGCGCGCATCAGCCGGTCGGGCCGGCTGGCGAGGCCGGCCATGACCTCGTTGAGGGCCGAACCGATGTGAAGGGGATCGGGGCTGAGGGCGGCCGGGCGGTCGGCGTTGCGGAGCGCCGCCTCCGCCAGGGCCCCTTGAGCCGTCATGGCGGCGCGGGCGAGGTTAAGGGCGGTCTGTTCAAGGGCCTCGCGCTGTTCGCGCCCCAGCGCATCCAGACCGACGGCCAGGGGCTTGGTAACGGTCTCCGATGGTTTGGCCGCCGCCGGCTCAACCGGGGGCCTGGGCCGCGCCGCGCGGGTCCGCCGAGCCGGCGCCGCTACCCGGCGAGATCGGGAGGAAGGTTTGCGCGCCATCGTCGCCTCCGCTGCCAAGCCACGTCGCCCTATCGCGCCGCCGCGGCTTAGCCTATCCTAAATTGCCTCCATGAAGACCGCCGGACGATACTTTGCAATTGCGACTCTGGTCGCCGCCGCCGCGCCAGCCGCCGGGCAGCCGGCCCGTTGCGCCCAAATCAGCGCGGAATTCGCCGCGCCCCGGCCCAGCGACCTGGTCTGGCCAGATTTCTGCAGCATCCCGCCGGCTCCGACCGATGTGCGTCCGGCAACGGCCTTCAAAGATGCGGTCGTCCGCACGCGTCTGGCCGGCGCCGATCTGGTGCGGGAGAGCGGGCCAGACACCTTCAGTCTTTCCGGCACCAACGCCTTTTTGGACGAGGCGCGCCGTGAGGCGGCCCCGCCGGCGCCGCTGACGACGCCCAGCGGTCCAGATACCGCCGCCTTCGTCGCCGAGGCCAAGGCCAGGGCTAAACCGCCGCCCAGGCACAGCCGTCCGCATGGCTGAAGCCGCTTGGTCTTAGGGCCGGCCGCGTCTATCGAAGCCCGCCGACCAAATTGCCAGGACCATGATCGCCGATTTCCACCGCATCCGCCGATTGCCTCCCTACGTCTTTGAGGAGGTCAACCGCCTGAAGGCGCGGCTGCGCGGGCAGGGCGTCGATATCATCGACTTCGGCATGGGCAATCCTGACATGCCGACCCCTCCGCACATCGTCGACAAGCTTGTCGAAACGGCGCGGGACCCGAAGTCCGGCCGCTACTCGGCCTCGCGCGGCATCCCCGGTCTTCGCAAGGCCATGGCCAACTACTATGCGCGCCGATTTGACGTCGCTCTCAATCCCGACACTGAAGTGGTCGCCACCTTGGGTTCCAAGGAAGGGTTCGCCAATCTCGCCCAGGCCCTGACCGCACCGGGCGACGTGATCATCTGTCCCAATCCGGCCTATCCGATCCACGCCTATGGTTTCATCATGGCCGGCGGAGTGATCCGGCACGTTCCGGCGCTCAGTCCTGAGGCCTTCTTGTCGGGCGCCGCGCGGGCGGTGCGAAATTCGGCGCCGCCCCCCAGCGTGATGGTGGTCAGCTATCCGTCAAATCCGACGGCCCAATGGGTCGATCTGGACTTTTATCGGGAGGTGGTGGCCCTGGCCCGCCGCCACGAGATGCTGGTGCTCTCGGACATTGCCTATTCGGAGATCTATTTCGATGACAATCCGCCGCCTTCGATCTTGCAGGTAGAGGGAGCGCGCGATCTGGCGGTCGAGGTGAATTCACTATCCAAGACCTACGCCATGGCCGGATGGCGGGTTGGGATGGTGGTCGGCAACGCCCGCATTTGCGCCGCCCTGGCGAGAGTCAAATCCTATCTCGACTATGGAGCTTTCACGCCCATCCAGGTGGCCGCGGCGGCCGCCTTGAATGGTCCTCAGGACTGTGTCGCCGAGATCCGCGCCACCTATCGATCGCGGCGAGACGTGCTGATCTCGGCCATGGCTCGGGCTGGATGGGACATTCCTGCCCCATCGGCGTCGATGTTCGCCTGGGCGCCTTTGCCGGAGGCGTTCCGCGAGGCCGGTTCGATGGCCTTTTCAAAATTGTTGATCGAACAGGCAGGCGTCGCCGTATCGCCCGGCGTGGCGTTTGGCGAAAACGGTGAAGGCTTCGTTCGCATAGGCCTGGTGGAAAACGAACACCGCATTCGCCAGGCGGCCCGAAATGTGAAGCGGTTCCTTGAGCAGTCGGGCCAGATCCTCAGCGCCGCCAAGGCTGAAATCGAACCGGGAGCGGTGGCTTGACCGCAATCGGGGCGCGCGTCGGCGTCGCCGGACTTGGCACTGTCGGCGCCAGTCTGGTTGGCTTCCTGGCCGAGAGGCCGCTATTCGCGCCATCTGGCGAGGCCGTGCATGTTACTGGCGTTTCGGCTCGCGACCGCAACCGCCCGCGGCCGATCGAAATCTCTGAGATCGACTGGTTCGACGACCCGGTCGCGCTCGCCGCTTCTCCGGACGTGGATATTTTTGTCGAACTCATTGGCGGGGCCGAAGGACCGGCGCGCGGTTGCGTCGAGGCGGCGTTGCGGCTCGGCAAACCTGTAATAACCGCCAACAAGGCGCTCATCGCCACTCATGGCCAGGCCTTGGCGGCCCTGGCCGAATCCAAAGGCGCCGCGTTGCTGTTTGAGGCCGCGGTCATGGGTGGGGCGCCGGCGGTGAAAATGCTGCGCGAGGCTATGGTCGGCGAGGAAGTCGACCTTGTGGCCGGCATCCTCAATGGCACCTGCAACTATATCCTGAGCGAAATGGAAGCGGGTGGGCGCGAATTCGCCGAGGTTTTGGCCGAGGCGCAACGCCTGGGCTTCGCCGAGGCCGATCCGGCCACCGATATCGGTGGGTTCGACGCCGGTCACAAGATCACCATCCTGGCCGCCTTGGCGTTCGGCTGCGCCCCCACATTCTCGGCCTGCGAAGTCACGGGCATCGACCAGATCGAGCTCCTCGACATCCGCCTGGCGCGCGACCTCGGCTACCGAATTAAGTTGGTGGCCAGCGCCAGCCGCGCTCGCGGCGGCGTCTGCGTGCGGGTGCATCCGGCGCTGGTGCCTCTGGAGCATCCTTTGGCGCGTACGGGCGGCGCGCTCAACGCCCTGTTCATCGAGGGGCGACGCATCGGCCGGCTGTTCGTCCAAGGCCCTGGGGCCGGCGGCGGTCCCACCGCGGCCGCGGTGGCCGCCGATATCGCCGATGTGCTCACCGGCTCGCGGCGACCCGTGTTTCAGGCCCCAGCGACCACGCTTCGGCCGTTCACAAAGGTGGACACCTCGCATGTATTGGGACGCTATTTTCTGCGCTTGCTGGTGCGCGACCAACCCGGGGTCATAGCCGCCATTTCCGAAACTCTGGCCGGAGCGGGAGTTTCGATAGACAGTTTCCTGCAAAAGCCGGTCGAAGGCGCCGATGGCGTGCCGATCGTGCTAACCACCCATGCGGTGATCGAATCGACCCTGGGGGAGGCGGTGCGCCGGATGACCGCGCTGCCGGCGCTGCTGGAACCGCCGCGGCTGATCCCGATACCGCGCATCTAGTGAAAGGACGACGAAGACCTTGCCTGAAGATATCGCGACAACGCCCTGGATTTTCATAGGTTTGAAATGAGCTCTGTGTTAGACCGCAACCTCGGCATTCAGGCCGCGCGCGTTTGCGAAGCGGCCGCAATCGCTTCCTGGTCTCTGGCCGGGCGAGGCGATGAGAAGGCCGCCGACCAAGCGGCCGTCGACGCTATGCGCAAAGCCCTCAACGAGATGGAAATCGATGGCGTCATCGTCATTGGCGAGGGCGAGCGCGACGAAGCGCCGATGCTCTATATCGGAGAGAAAGTGGGTCTCGGCCGCGGCCCGCGCATCGACATCGCTCTCGATCCGCTCGAAGGCACCACCTTGACCGCCAAGAACATGGCCAACGCCCTGGCGGTGATGGCCTGGGCGCCGGCCGGATCGTTACTGAACGCGCCGGATACCTACATGGACAAGATCGCGTGCGGACCGGGATATCCCGAGGGCATTCTCGATCTCGACCGCAGCGCCGGAGCCAATGCCCAAGCCCTGGCCGAGGCCAAGAAGGTGTCGATCGCCGACATCTCGGTCTGCGTTCTCGATCGCCCAAGACACGGCGAGATCATAGCCTCCCTGCGCCAGGTCGGCGCCAGAGTATGCCTGATCACCGACGGCGATGTTGCGGGCGTCATCAACACCGCCGATCCGGACACCGGCGTCGACATGTATGTCGGCCAGGGTGGAGCGCCGGAAGGGGTGCTCGCCTGCGCCGCCCTGAAGTGCGTCGGCGGACAGTTCCAGGGCCGCCTGGTGTTCCGTAACGCCGATGAAAAGGCGCGAGCGCGCAAACACGGCATTGTCGACCTCGACAAGAAATACGCTCTCAATGAGCTGGTTCGCGACGAAGCGATCTTCGTAGCCACAGGCGTGACCGATGGGGCGTTGTTGAACGGGGTCAGAATCCGCGCCGGGTTTGTCCATACCCACACCCTGGTGATGAACTCCAGTACGCGCACGGTGCGCGAGGTGAGGATGCGACGGCCGATCTAGCTATCGTTGCCCCACCTGCCTTCCTGGGGGTCGAGCAGTCGCTGACCGCGCGGCGCTGGCGCGCCCGAACGGCCGACGATGGCGATGTCCGCGATCTTCAGCATCGCTATGGCCTTGCCGAACCTGTCGCCCGCGCCTTGGCCGGCCGCGGCGTCACCCTGGATGCGGCCCAAGAGTTCCTCGATCCCACCTTGAAGGGGCAATTTCCTGATCCCTCAAGCTTCGCCGGCATGGACGCGGCGGCGGCCGCCATTGTCCTGGCGGTTCAGGCCGCCAAGGCGATCGCGATATTCGCCGACTACGACGTCGATGGCGCCTCCAGCGCCGCGTTGCTGATCCGCTGGCTGCGTCACATGGGTCTTGAAGCCCGCCTGTATGTGCCCGACCGCATGACCGAAGGCTATGGCCCGAGCCCTGCCGCGTTCCGACGCCTACAGGTCGAAGGCGCGGACCTGGTTGTGACCCTCGATTGCGGCGCCGCCGCCCACGAGGCCCTCGAAACAGCCGAGGTCCTGGGGCTCGATATCGTGGTCATCGACCATCATTTGATGCCGCGGCCGCCGAAAGGGCGGTCGATCATCGTCAATCCTAACCGGCCCGACTGCACCTCCGGCCAAGGCGTGCTGGCCGCCGCTGGCGTAACCTTCGTGTTGCTGGCGGCGCTCAATCGCGAGGCGCGCCGCCAGGGACTGTTCGGCGGCGAGCTTGCCGAACCGGATCTGCGCCGATGGCTCGACCTCGCCGCCCTCGGCGCGATCTGCGATGTCACGCGTCTCGAGGGTTTTAACCGGGCGCTGGCGCACCAAGGTCTGAGAGTGATGTCGGTCTGGGCCAACCCCGGGCTGGCGGCTCTGATGGCGACCGCCAAAGCCGTCCTGGGCGCGGCGAGCACCTATCATGCTGGTTTCATCCTGGGTCCGCGCATCAATGCCGGCGGACGCATCGGCCGGTCGGACTTGGGCGCGCGGCTGTTGTCCACTGACGATCCGGTCGAAGCCCTGGCGCTCGCTGAAGAGCTCGAGATCCTCAACGCCGGGCGCCGGGAGGTCGAGCAGGCCATCGTCGAGGCGGCGATCGCCGCGGTCGAGCGAGGCGCCAATTTCGATCCCGACGCGCCGGCTCTGGTCGTTGCCGGAGACGATTGGCACCCAGGGGTCATCGGCATCGTCGCCGGCCGGCTACGCGAACGCTTTCGCCGTCCCGTGGTGGTCGTGGGCGTCGATCGGGCCGCCGACATCGGCCGGGGTTCGGGCCGCTCGACTCCAGGCGTCAACCTGGGCGCGGCCGTGCACGCCGCCTGGGAAACTGGATTGATCCTTTCGGGGGGCGGGCATGCCATGGCGGCCGGCTTGACCCTGCGGCCCTCGGCCATTCCCGAGTTCCGCGCCTTTTTGGTCGAGGCGCTGGCAGGCGAGAGCGCCGCGGCCGGCCCCGAGGAGCTTGAGATCGACGCGCTGGTGCGTCCGGCCGGCGCCACCCGGGCGCTCTTTGATCAATTCCAACGCCTGGCCCCTTTTGGCCCAGGGAATCCCGAGCCGCTCGTGGCCCTCGCGAATGTACAAGTGGCCAAGGTGGACGCACTCAAAAACGGCCATCTGCGATGCATTCTCGTCGATCCAACCGGAGGATCGATCAAGGCCATGGCCTGGCGAGCCGAGGGCGGCAAACTAGGGACTCGCCTGCTGGCCCGCGCCGGGCCGTTGCACCTGGCCGGTCGCCTGCGGGCGGACGACTGGAACGGCCGGCGCGGGGTCCAGCTTGAGATCGAAGACGCCGCCGACCCGCGCCAAAGGGCGGCCTGAACCGGGGTCCGGGCAAGACTTGCACGCCCAGGGAGCGCCCGATATATCCGCACCTCCCGTGCCGATGCGGGCCCTTCGTCTATCGGTTAGGACATCAGATTTTCAATCTGGGAAGAGGGGTTCGATTCCCCTAGGGCCTGCCACGACCGTATTCGCGCGCCTCCATCAGCCCAAATAAGCGTTGCGGCAAATGATCGCGCCCCACGCCCAAGAGTTGACGCGAATGGGATTAAGACGACATTCAGTCCAAAGCCGCTGCTCCCGCGGATTATCGGGGACAATCGGTCAGAGGGGCTTATGTCTGATTACGATTCCGGGGCTCAGGACCCGCATCTTGAATTGGTGCGCATTACGGGCCGAGTAAAGTGGTTTGATGTGGGTAAAGGGTACGGCTTTGTTGTTCCCGATGACTCCGCCGTCACTGAACTTCGCGATGTACTTCTGCACGTCTCATGTCTCAGAGACTCCGGTCGAGAGTCGGCGCCCGAGGGAGCGACCATCGTC
>DATBOH010000117.1:0-2408 GCA_036553915.1 Caulobacteraceae bacterium
CCGCGGAGCGCCATCGCCAGGGGCTTGCCGGGCGAATCGGCCCCATAGCGGGCGGCCCAGGCGACGAATTCCAGGACCCCAACCGTCAACGGCGGCGCATCGACCTTGCCCAGGATCGACTTCAGCGACCGGTTGACGCCGGCCCGACGGCCCACCTCGCCGACGACGCCCTGAACCTGCCGGGGGCCGAGCGGCACGACCACCAGATCGCCGGCGGCGAGATCCATTTCCTCTGGGACGGCGTAGTCGAAAGCCTCTCCAAGCGGCAGCGGCAGAAGCACCTGGGCTACCTTGATGTCCGCGACCATGACACTGCTCTTCGAAGGTTTTTGGCCGCCCTTCAAGCGCGCGTTAACCCTGGCGGGGTCTGATGGTCGGGTTCCGGGACGGCTGAATGGCTTCCGATAGGGCGCCGAGAGGTTTGGGGGTTACATGGACTTTGCTGAAAGCGTGCGCATTGACGCTGACGATCAGGACGACGCCATCAAGGCCCTGATCCGCGCGCATCGCGACATGATTATCGCCGATAGCGGCCTGCTGGCCGAACTCGGCCTGCGGCTCGATGCCGCGAACATCGTCGATTTCGGGCCCGAGGCCCTGTCCCGCGTCGCCGCCGCGCATCGCCGCGAGTCCGGTCAGCGCAAGCGGTTGGAGGCCGTGTCGAAAGCCAATTTCGCCGCCCAGACGCGCACCCACGCCTCGGTGATCGATCTCATCGCGGCGGAAAATCAAGAGGATCTGGCGCGGCGCATGGATGTGGTCGCGCGCATGCAATTCGGCCTGCTCACCGGCGTTCTGGCGCTCGAAAGCGAGGGCGCCGTGCCGGTTGGCTGGCGTCGCCTCGCGCCGGGCCAGATCGACCAGCTGATAGGTCGCGGTCGACCAGTGAAATTGGGCGTGGTCCCGACGGCCATCGGACTTTTCGGAGACCTCGGTCCGATTGTCGCCAGCACCGCCTTGGTGCGTCTCGTCATCGGTGAAGACAGGCGCCAGGGAGTCGCCGCCTTCGCCTCGGTGGAGGCGAGCGCTTTCGCCGCCGACATGGGCTCGGACCTTGTCAGCTTCCTATCGCGCGTGATTGAAAAGACCGCGGAGCGCTGGGCGCTCGCGTAACTGTAGCGTAGCGTACAATGGGACGGGCTCGAACTTGACCGGTCTGGAGGCGCTTTCCGCGTTCCTGGACCATCTGGCGCACGAACGCCGCGCCAGTCCAAGAACCGGCGAAGCCTATGGCGCGGCGGTGCACGCCTACCTCGCCTTTCTTCAGCGCCACCTTGGACAAATCCCCGATCTCGACGCCCTGGCCAAGGTGTCGACGGCGGACCTGCGCGCCTATCTCGCCTTCCGCCGGACGGGGGAACGGCCGCTCGGGCCGCGCTCGATGTCACAGAATCTTTCGGCGATACGCGCCTTTCACCGGTTCATTGATGTTCGTCTTGGCGTCGCCAACGCCGCCATCGGCCTGGTGCGCGGGCCGCGGGTTCGGCCGGGTGTCCCCAGGCCGGTGGGCGAGGACGAGGCGGCCGGCCTGCTCACCGAAGCGGCGGCCAATGGCGAACAGCCGGCCTGGATCGGCTTGCGCGACCGCGCCGTGCTGACCTTGCTGTGGGGATGTGGACTGCGGATCTCGGAGGCGCTCGCCCTGACCTGCGGCGACGCGCCATTCCCCGAGGCCCTGCGCATCCATGGCAAGGGCGGCAAAACCCGGTTGGCGCCGGTATTGCCGGCGGTCCGCGAGGCGGTCGACGCCTATCTGGCCACCGTTCCCTGGCCAACCGCGCCCGACGCACCGCTGTTCATGGCGGCGCGCGGCGGTCCGCTCAAGCCCCGCCATGTGCAGGCGATGATGCAGCGCCTGCGCGGGCGGCTGGGGCTAGGCGAGCGGGCGACCCCGCATGCCTTGCGGCATTCCTTCGCCACCCATCTGCTGGGGGCCGGCGCCGACCTCAGGGCGATACAGGAATTGCTGGGCCACGCCAGCCTGTCGACGACGCAGCGCTACACCGCCGTCGATGCGACCGCGCTGCTGTCGGCCTATTCGCGCGCCCATCCGCGGGCCTGAGGCTTCTCTCAAGCCTGCATCGTCCAGCCTTCGACGCCCATGGCGGCCTGGCGCAGAGCCTCCGAGCGGGTCGGGTGCGGGTGGCAGGTGCGGGCGACATCCTCCGATGCGGCCTGGAATTCCATCGCCACACACCATTCGCCGACCATTTCCCCGACATCCGGGCCGATCATATGGGCGCCGAGGATACGGTCGGTGGCGGCGTCGGCGATCACCTTCACGAAGCCCTCGGCCTCGTGATTGACCTTGGCTCTCGAATTGGCCGTGAACGGGAACTTGCCGACCTTGTAGGCGACTCCGGAGGCCTTGAGGTCTTCCTCGCTGGCGCCGACGACCGCCACCTCCG
>DATBOH010000160.1:0-6653 GCA_036553915.1 Caulobacteraceae bacterium
CGCCTACAACGCCTACGGCAATCCGGCCTCGTTCAGCGGAGCGGGATTCGAACTGGTCAGCGGCGATTTCACGGCGGCCTGGAACGATGGCCTGTCGATCCTGGTGCAAGGCTACAACGGCGCCAGTCTCATCGACACCACGACCTTTGTGGTCAACACCAGTGGCCCGACGCTGGAGACCTTTGACTGGACCGGACTGACCAGCGTCACCTTCACCAGCAGCGGTGGAACCCACAACCCGAATCTCGACGGCAACGGCGAACATTTCGCGCTCGACAACCTGAGCGTCGCAGTTCCCGAACCGGCCACCTGGGCTCTCCTGCTGGTCGGTTTCGCCGGCCTTGGGGCCGTCGCGAGGCGGCGCCGCGCCTTCGCCTGAGAACCGTTACCTGGCCCGCGGGCCGCGCTGGAAATAGCTCAGGAACGGACTGTCGGCGGGGATGACGATCGTCGCGCCGGGCCTGGCCAGCGCCGCGTCGTAGGCCTGCATCGAACGGTAGAAGGCGGCGAAATCCGCATCCTTGCCGTAGCTGGCGGCATAGAGCTGGGCGGCCTGCGCCTCGCCAGACCCACGCAGAGCGGCGGCCTCTTCATTGGCCCTGGCGAGGATATCGGAGGCCTGAGCATTGGCGTCGGTGGTGATCTGGCGCGCCTGGGCGTCATCGGTCGCGCGCACGCCGGCCGCCTTGGCCTCCAGACCGGCCCGCATCCGTCCATAGATCGCCTCATCTGACCCCGCGGCCGGCAGCGCGCGGTCAAATCGCAGGTCGTCGATGCGCACGCCTTGCCGGCTCACCTTCGCCTGCACGCTGGAGAGCGCCGCGGCCATCAGGTCGGCACGCCCGCCGGCCGCGAGCTCGGCGCCACTCATGCGCGCCGCCGCCTGTCGCAGCGCCTGGCTGGCCAGCGCCTTCAGGCGGTCGGTCGCAATCGCCGGATCGCCAAAGGTTTCATAGAACGCCAGCGGATCGACGATGCGATACCGAAACAGCACGTCGAAGCGATATGGCCGGCCATCGGCGCTGGTCGCGCTCTGGGCGTTCGCCTCCAGCATCTGCCAGCGTCGGTCGAACGTGACCACGCGCTCGGCGAACGGAACCTTGCCTTGCAGCCCGGCGTCGGCATCGGGGCCGGCGTTGATCACGCGGATTGGCGTTCCAAAGCTCAGCACCAGGGCCTGCTGGCGCTGATCGACGAGGAATAGGCTATTGGCGGCCACGATCAGGGCGACGGCGGCGGCCACTAGGCCGATCGGCCAGGCCGGCTTCACAGCGACGGACCCGGGGCCTGCGGCGGTGCGGAGTGCCCGGCTGCCGGCGGGGACCCCGTGGCCGGTGGAGCGGCGATCTGAACCGTGACCCCCTTGCCCGCCACGATGACATGGGCATGGCTGAACACCCTCTCCATGGTCTCGATATAGAGCCGGCGGCGCAGCGTCTCCGGCGCGCGCCGGTACTGGACCAGGATCTGATCGAATTTCGACGCCTCGCCGTTCGCCTCGTGAACCCGTTTCTCGCGGTCGGCTTCGGCGGCGCGGGTGATACGGCCGGCTTGGCCAGCGGCGGCGGCGAGGGCCTTGACCGAATTGGCCTGGGCGGCGGCGATCGCGGCTTGGCCATCGATGGCGGCTTTGGCGACATCCTGGGCCGCGGGCTCTACATCCGCCGGACTTTCGACGCTTTTGATCCGCAGTTCGTCCACCGTGACCCCGAACCGCTTGAGCAGCCGTTGCAGCTCGGCGGCCGACCGCGCCTGGACCTGGGCCCTGCCGCCTGCCGCCAGCGCTGCCAGATCGGTCTGGCCGACCACGGCGCGCACCACGCTCGCGGCCGTCTGTCGGACAAGGTGGTCGCCATCTCGCACCGCGAAGGTGAAGGCGATCGGATCGGCGACCCGCCAGCGGACGGCATAGCGGATCGCGGCCAGATCGCCATCGGCGGTCAGCATCGGCGCATCGCCGCCTCCGACCGCCATGCGATCGTTGGCGAGGTCGAGAATGTCGACCGTCTCGATGGGGCTCGGCCAGCGGTAGCGCCAGCCGGGCGGTTCGCTGCGCGCATAGGCGCCGAGGCGGCTGACGATCGCCGTCTCGCCATTCGGAACTAAGTAGAAGCCGCTCAACAGCCAGCCGGCGACGATCGCCAAGGCCGCGCTTACGGCGGCGCGGCCGCGCCAGCGACGGGCCACGCTGCCGCCGGCCAGCCGGCGCCATTCGCCGCGAGCCCGACGCCAGTAGTCCCTCCAATCCGGACCGGCCGGCGGCGGTGGCGAGGGCGGCGGCAGCCGGCGTTCCGGTTCCGGACGTCGTTGCTCCTCCTGGGCGGGAGGCGCGCCCCAGGGGCCTGGATTGGCGTTGTCATTCCAGGGCATGGAGGCTGTCGTAGCTTTCCTTGACCGGACGCGCCAGCGCGCCGACTTGAATTGCACTCCAGCGTCCTGGATAGGTGAGGCCCAAGGTCATCAGCGAGCCCCGCGTGAAGACGCCTGACAAATCCCAGATCATCGCCGCGCTCGATGCCGTCCGCGATCCCAAGACCGGGCGCGGCCTTGCGGAATCCGGGCTCGTTCAGGGCCTGGTGGTCAGCGAAGGACGGGCCGGCTTCATGCTCGAGGTGGCGCGTGAAGACGCCGCCCTCTATGCGCCGGTGCGGGCCGCCGCCGAGGCGGCGCTGCTGGCGGTCGCGGCGGTCGAGCGGGCTCAGGTGGTCATGACCGCCGCTTCCCGCGCTCCGGCGCCTGGAACAACGCGGGTGGTCAAAGGCGCGAAGGTGACCGCCGATCCACGGGCCGCGCCCGAGGCCATGCCGCCGCCGGAGCGCCTGGCGCACGTCAAGCGGGTGATCGCCATCGCCAGCGGCAAGGGCGGGGTCGGCAAGTCAACGGTGGCCGTCAATCTGGCCTGCGCCTTGGCGGCCCGCGGCCTCTCGGTCGGCCTGTTGGACGCCGACATCTATGGCCCGTCCGCCCCGCGCATGCTCGGCGTCGACGAACAGCCGAGTTTCGTGGACGGCAAGCTCGAGCCGCTCCAGGCCTGGGGTCTGAAGGTGATGTCCATCGGCTTCATTGTCGACGAAGGCGCGCCGATGATCTGGCGCGGTCCCATGGCCTCCTCGGCCGTGCGTCAGATGATCCAGGACGTGCGATGGGGGACGGAGGAAGCCCCCTTGGACATCCTGGTGGTCGACCTGCCGCCCGGCACTGGCGATATTCACCTCACCCTGGTGCAGAAACTGTGCGTCGATGGGGTGGTGATCGTTTCGACGCCGCAAGAAATCGCGCTGATCGACGCCCGGCGCGCGGCGGCGATGTTCGCCAAGATGAACCCCGCGGTGCCGATCCTGGGGGTGGTCGAGAACATGGCCTGGTTCGCCGATCCCACCACGGGCGCGCGGCTGCCCATCTTCGGCCAGGGCGGGGCGCGACGCGAGGCCGAACGGCTTGGCGTTCCGTTCCTGGGCGAGGTTCCGATCGCCATCGCCCTGCGCGAGGGCGGCGATAACGGCCGGCCGCTGGCGGGGGCCGAACCGGATGCGCCGGAGGCGACGGTGTTCGCCGCCATGGCCGAACGGCTGGCCCCCGGCTAGGAAGAGGCCGCCAGGGCGGCGTCGCGGGCCTCTAGCTGGGCCCGGATGGCCGCGTGAGCCCGATCGTCGAGCCGATAGCCGATGTAGCAGGCCCCGCCGAGCATGACGAAGACGATCGGCACAAGAATATAGACAAGCTCCATGCCAGCGATGGCCGATGGGGTGTTCGCGGCCCCCTCGCGGGCCTGATAACCGATCGCCCCAAGCAAAATATACGAGAGCCCGATGCTGGCCCCGCCAGCCAGCTTCTGGGTGGTCGAGATCATCGCGTAGAGCAGGCCGGTGCGCTGCTTGCCCTTCTCCAGCCGGACGGCGTCGCCAACGTCGGCGACCATGGCGCGATCCAGGAGCACGAACCCGGCCGCCAGGAAGCCGACGACGAACATCGCCAGGGCGGTCACTGGATAGTTCCCGCGCGGCAGCAAGGCGATGACGATCAGGCCCAGGGAATAGCCGGTGCTGGCGACCTGCAAGGTGCGGTGCTTGCCGATCTTCTGGGCCAGGGCCGCGAGACCGGCGGCTCCGAGGATGCCGGCGGCGATATAGATGAACAGCAGGGTGCTGGCGGCGGCGACAGTGAACCCGCGCGAGTCGTGGAAGTAGAAGAGATACAGCGACGACATCCAGCCGGGCCCGAGCGCCAGGCAAAAATCGGCGATGATGATCCGCCGCATGTCGGGACGGCTGACCATTTCCCAATAGTCGCGGATGCCGAAGCGCTGGCTATGGGCATCGGGGAGCAAGGTCTCGCGCGTCAAGGCGGCGGCCGCCAAGACACCGATCGGAATGGCGATGACGATGAACCAGCCCATGGCCGGAACATCGCCAGCCCCACTCGCGCCGCCGCGCTTGGCCATCGCGACCGGCACCGTCAGGATCAGGGCGGCGCCCAGAATGCCGACCAATTGAATGGCCCCGAAGGTTCGCGAACGCTCGTGATATTTCGAGGCGATCACCGAGGCCCAGGAGCTGTGCGACAGCGTCACCAGCGAATAGCCGATGTAATAAACCAGCAGCCAGCCAGCCACATAGACGAAGCTGACCGAGCCTGGCGGCGCGAACAGCATATAGACCGCCAGCATCAGCAGCGGCGCGCCGCCGATCAGCCACAGCCGATAGCGCCCAAACCGGGTTGTCGTCCGATCCATGGCCACCCCGATCAGCGGGTCGAGGAACATGTCGCCAAGACGGATGACCGCGAACGCCAGACCGATCGCCGCCAGACCCAGACCGTAGTGGGCCGCGAAATAGTGCGGCAAGTAGACCGTCAGGGCGACCGCCAGAGCTCCGACCGAGAAGTTGGGAAGGCTGAAGGCCAACAGTCGTGGCAGGCTCAAGCGGGTCCCGGTCACGGCGCTCCTCCCCACGTCATCGAAACAGGCGTTTGACATCCCACCTGACCCCGGCGGAGGGCGGCTTGCAAGCGGCTAGAGGGTGGATGGACAGCTATTCATGATTGTGGCAGGAATACAGCGCGGCGGTGGCGCAATGCCGCCAAACGGGGAGCGGATCCATGAAAACGCGGGCTGGAATCTTTGCCTTGGCGGCGGCTGTGGCGATCGCTGGCGCGGCTGGCGCCTCCACCGTAACCGTCAGCCTTGGCCAGAGCGCTCAAAACTTTACGCTCTACGGTCAGGGCGCCTATGCCCCGGGCCTCGGCAGCTTCACTGTCGGACAGGGGGCGGGCTCGACAGCCGCCGGCGTCTCGACCTTCATCCTCTCGGGCGCCATCACGGGCGGCTCGGCCGGGTACAATTCCGGCACCTACGAATTCATCACCACCTACAACGGGGCGGATTCACCCACGGCCGGTCCGAACGCGCCGCAGGCGCGATCCAACCCGAGCTTTCCGAACGAATTTTTCTACAGCCACTTCGACCCCAGCACCGACATGGTCCTCGAACTCTTCGGCACGCCGACCGGCAACCACATCATCGACCTGGTCACCAATGGCGTCTTCGACGGTCCCGGCTTCGGCTTCTCGTTCGTCACTGCGAGCTGCACCGGCGTCGACGTCTGCGATCAGAACACCGTCGGCCTCACCCCTGGCGCGACGATTGGCGGACCGGTGGACATCAGCGCCAGCTTTGCCGCCGTGCCCGAGCCCGCCACCTGGGCGATAATGTTGGCCGGCTTTGCGGGTCTCGGCGCCGCCCTGCGCCGGCGCCGGAGCGCCTACGCCTAAGGGATCGATCAGCCGCCGGTCATCCGGCGAAAGAACTTCTGGGTCTGTTCGCCGCCCGCGAAATAGGCCGCCTGGCCGGTCTCGTCGGCGATCTTCGCCCAGTTGTCGCGCACTGTCTCGACGCTGGCGTGGTCGCCCAGATAGACGCCCTCGGTCTCGAAGATCCTGGCTATGGCGAAGGCGCCCCCGCCGGCCGTCAGCACCACGCCGGTCGGCGCCTCCTCCGAACACAGATAGACGACGCCCGGGGTGACGAACTCCGGGGCCAGGCGCTTGACCATCTCCGGCGGCATCAGGTTCTCGGTCATCCGGGTGCCGGCCACGGGGCAGATGGCGTTGACATGGATGTTGTTCTTCTGACCCTCGAGCTTGAGGGTATTCATGAAGCCCACCAGGCCGAGCTTGGCGGCGCCATAATTGGTCTGGCCGAAATTCCCGTAAAGCCCGGTCGATGAGGTGGTGACGACGATCCGCCCGTAGTTCTGCGAGCGCATGATCTCCCACGCCGCCTTGACCGGCTTGACGGTGCCCATCAGGTGCACATCGACGACGAAGTCGAAGTCGGCGATCTCCATCTTGGAGAACGACTTGTCGCGCAGCACGCCGGCGTTGGCGATCAGGATGTCGATCCGGCCCCAAGCGTCCATCGCCTGGGCGATCATGTGCGCCACGCCGGCGTCATCGGTGACCGAGGAGCCATTGGCCAGCGCCTCGCCGCCGGCAGCCTTGATCTCGGCCACCGTATGCGCGGCGGCCTCCGACGAACCGCCCGACCCGTCCACCGATCCGCCGAGGTCGTTGACGATCAGTTTGGCGCCCCGCCGGGCCAGCTCCAGAGCGTGAGCGCGTCCGAGCCCGCCGCCCGCCCCGGTGACGATCGCCAC
>DATBOH010000224.1:0-3506 GCA_036553915.1 Caulobacteraceae bacterium
GGGGCGGCGGCGGCGGCCTTCGCCGGCCTTGCGGGCGTGCGTCTGATGGTGCTGTTTCCGGAGGGCCGGATCAGCGCGGTGCAGCGCCGGTTCATGACCACCACCGGAGCCGACAATATCCGTTGTGTCGCCGTCGAGGGCGACTTCGACGCCTGCCAGGCCATGGTCAAGGCGCTGTTCGCCGATGCGATCTTCGCGCGCGAGGTCGCATTGGGGGCGGTCAATTCGATCAATTTCGCCCGCATCGCCGCCCAGAGCGTCTATTATTTCGTCGCCGGCGTCGCTCTCGGCGCTCCGGAAAAGCCATCCGCCTTCGTCGTCCCGACCGGCAATTTCGGCGACGCCTACGCCGGCTGGGCGGCGGCGCGCATGGGCCTGCCCGTCTCGCGGCTGGTGGTCGCCACCAATGCCAACGCCATTGTCGCCAGGGCCCTGAACGAAGGCGTCTATCGCCGCGGCCCGGCCATCGCCACGCAGAGCCCGGCCATGGACATCCAGGTCGCCTCCAATTTTGAGCGGCTGTACTTCGAATACGCCGACCGCGACGCTGGCCGGACTGCCGCCGCCTTGGCCGCCTTCGACAGCCGTGGCGAGATCATCTTGCCGCCCGAAATGCGGACGGCGCTGGCCGATCGCTTCAGCGGCGTCTCGGTGGACGAGGCGGCGACCACCGAGGCGATGCGCCGCATCTGGGCCAAGAGCAGCGTCGTCGTCGATCCGCATACCGCCGTCGCCCTCGCCGCCGCCGACCGGATCGGGTCGCGGGACGGGACGACCGTCGTGTTGTCGACCGCGCATCCCGCCAAGTTCCCAGAGGCGGTGGCGGCCGCCGGCCTGACGCCCGACCAAGACCGCGTCACCGCCCTGGCCGCCCTGCCCGAGCGGCTGGACCGCCTGCCCGCCAACCTTGAAGCCGTGAAGGCCTACGTGCGTGGCTGGCATGCCTAGAGTTCAAAAGCTCGCCAATGGCGTGACGGTCGTTTGCGACGCCGTGGCCGGGTTCGAGACCCTGGCCCTGAGCGTCGTCGCCGGGCGTGGGGCGCGCTGGGAGGATGGACCGCGCAACGGCTGGTCGCACCTGCTTGAGCACATGGTTTTCAAGGGCGCCGGCGGGCGCAGCGCGCGCGATATCGTCGAGGTCATCGAGGCGGCCGGCGGCCACATCAACGCCGCCACTGGCCAGGAGCGGACGAGTTTTCAAATCAGAGCCTTGGCCGGCGGCCTGCCGCTGGCGATGGCGGTGACCGCCGATCTGATCCAGCGACCGACCCTGGACGCCGACGATCTGGCCAAGGAAGTCGGGGTTGTCGCCCAGGAGATCGCCGAGGCCGCCGACACCCCTGACGATCAGGTGTTCGAACTGGCGCAGTCGGCGGCTTTCGCCGGCCAGCCGCTCGGCCGCCCGATTCTGGGAACGCGGGCGAGCATTGAGACCTCAACGCCAGAGGCGTTGGAGCGCTGGCGCGCCCAGCTCTATGCGCCGGATCGGCTGGTCGTCTCGGCCTCCGGGGCCGTGGATGAGACCGAGCTTCTCGCCCAGGCCGAGGCGCTGTTTGGCAAGACGACCACCCCGGCCGCGGCGCCGGCCGAGCCGGCGGCCTTCACTGGCGGCCAGGCGTTGGAACGGCGGCGGCTTGAACAGGCCCATCTGGTGTTCCTGTTGCCGACCTCGGGGATCGCCGATCCGGACCATTGGGTCGTGCGTCTGTTCGCCGAAATGCTCGGCGGTGGCATGTCCTCGCGGCTGTTCCAGGAAGCGCGGGAAAGGCTCGGCCTCGCCTACGCCATCGACGCCTGGTCGGACGCCTATGCCGACGCCGGCGTCCTTGGTGTCTACGCCGGTTGCGCCGCCGCCGACGCTGGCCGTCTGGCCGAGGTGGCCGCCACCCAGATCCGGCTGCTGGCCATGGGTCCGGAGCCGGCCGAGCTGGCCCGGGCCAAGACGCAGATCAAGGCGTCGCTGTTCATGGGCCGCGAGTCTCTCGCCGCCCGCGCCGAGCAGGCGGCGGCGCAAATCCTCGCCTTCGACCGACTCCTCCCGCCGGCTGAACTGGCAGACGCCATCGACGCGGTCGGCCTGGGCGACATCGTCCGCGTGGCCGAGCGCGTCCTGATAGAGCGGCAAGCGGCCATCAGCGTCCTCGGCCCCAAGCCGGCGATGGACGCCGCGGGGCGCTTTGAGGCGACGCTGTTCGCCTGAGAAATCAGCCGGGCTTGGCGAACGGCCGGAACGGCGGCAGAATTGCGGCATGGCGCTCCTGGACTGGATCGGCTCGGACAATGACCTTCGGCTTGATGGCCAGGGGGTGCGGCTGCGGCCGCCGCGGCCCGCCGATTTCGCCGAATGGGCGACGCTACGGGCCGGTTCGCGCAGCTTTCTTCAGCCCTGGGAGCCGAGCTGGCCGAGCGATGATCTGAGCCGGCCCGCTTTTCGCCGGCGCCTGGCCGCCTACGCCCACGACATGGAGCGCGGGGCGGCCTATCCGTTCCTGGTCTTCCGCGCCGCCGACGACGTCATGGTTGGCGGCATTACGCTTTCGAACATCCGCCGCGGCGTCGCCCAGATGGCCTCGATCGGCTATTGGGTCGGCCAGCAGCATGCCCGTCAGGGTCATACGGTGGCGGCGGTTGGCGCGGTGACCCGCTTTGCGTTTGAGCGTCTGGGGCTGCACCGAGTGGAGGCGGCGTGCCTGCCGACCAATGAGGGCTCGCGGGCGGTGCTGGCCAGGGCTGGCTTCCGCCAGGAGGGGCTGGCGCTGGCCTATCTGCGCATCAATGGCGTGTGGCGCGACCACCTGCTGTTCGGCCTCATCTCCGCCGATGGATCGGGACGGCGCGAGGACGTATTCGTGTAGAGTATTCAGGCTCTGCCGCTCTGGGCCGAAAGCCGCTCAGCGGCGACGCCGATCTTGGCCAGGGCCCGCGACCATTTGTGAGCGTGGTCATCTCCGAACACCAGGTTTTCGTCGGGCTCGCACGTCAGCCAGACGCTGTGGCGGATTTCCAGTTCGAGCTGGCCCTCGCCCCAACCGGCGTAGCCGAGCGCCATGACCGCTCGCCTCGGATGCGGATCGCCGGCCGACAGCGCCTCAAGCACCTCCCGGGTCGCGGTCAACACCACCCCCGGCCAGACCTCGACACTATTGGTTTGCGGGCCATAGTCGTCGGTGTGCAGAACAAAGCCACGTTCCTGCTCGACCGGCCCGCCCATCAGCACCAGGTCATCCAGCGGCTTGGCCGGGGTCTTGACCTTAAGCCGCCGAAGCAGCTTGGAGACCGTAAGTCCGTCCACCGGGCGGTTGATCGTCAGACCCATGGCGTGATCGGCGTCGTGGGCGCAGACCAGGATCACCGAGCGTTCGAAGCGCGGGTCATCGATGCCGGGCATGGCCACCAGCAGGCGGCCGGTCAGATAGGGGCCGGGAGACATGGCCCATGATCGCCTTGCGGCGGCGCGGATTCAAGGCGCCAGCCAGGAGCCTGATGCGTTTACACGGACCAGATGC
>DATBOH010000225.1:0-2963 GCA_036553915.1 Caulobacteraceae bacterium
CTCGGGAAAGACCACCACCCTGGGCAAGATCGCCCATGATCTGAAAGGGCGCGGGGCCAGGGTGCTGATCGCCGCCTGCGACACCTTTCGCGCCGCGGCGGTCGAACAGCTTCATGTCTGGGCGCAGCGCTCGGGCGCTGATTTCATGAGCGGGGCGCCGGGCGCCGACGCCGCCGGCCTTGCCTTCGACGCCTTCGAACGGGCCCGATCCGAAGCCTATGACGTGCTGCTGATCGACACCGCCGGTCGGCTGCAGAACAAGCAGGGGTTGATGGACGAGCTCACCAAGATGATCCGCGTACTGCGCAAAATCGACCCGGAAGCGCCGCATGAGGTGCTGCTGGTCCTGGACGCCACGGTCGGCCGCAACGCCCTGGCTCAGGAGAACATCTTCGGGAACGCGATCGGCGTCACCGGCATCGTCATGACCAAGCTCGACGGCACCGCGCGCGGCGGGGTGCTGGTGCCGGTGGCCCAGGCCTCGGACTCGCCGATCGTGCTGATCGGCGTCGGCGAGGGGATCGAGGATTTGCAACCTTTCGACGCGGTCGCCTTCTCGCGTTCCCTGGTCGGGCTGGAGCCGGCGCATGGCTGAGGGGCGCGCCATCCCGCGCGGTTTCACCACAATCGTCGACGGCGGCCCGGGTCTGGCTTTCCTGGCCGCCTTGCTGGTCAGCCGCGACTTCCGCCTGGCGACCGAGGTTCTGATGGTCGCCGCCGGCCTCGCCCTGGCGGCGTCGTTCCTGGTCGAGCGGCGGTTTCGGCCGCTGCCGACCACCGTGGCGGTGATGGCGATCGGCTTCGGCGGCGCCTCCCTGCTGCTGCACGACCCGCAGATCCTGAAGATGAAGACCAGCATCATCGACGGGGTTTTGGGGGCACTGTTGATCGGCGGCGTGGCCCTGGGTCGCAATCCGCTCAGGGCGCTGCTGCATGCCTCCTTCACCCTCTCGGAAAAGGCCTGGAACACCCTGGCGGTCCGATATGGCCTGTTCTGGTGGGCCTGCGCCCTGGCCAATGAGTTCGTCCGGCGCACCCAGAGCGATCACACCTGGGGGCTGTTCCGCCTGGCGACCTATGGGGTCGGTATCGCCTTCGCCTTGGCGCAGACGCCGTTCCTGCTCCGTCACGGCGTCAGTCGCGATCAGGCCGAGGCGCCGCCGCCTGACACCCCCGTCTGACCGACCGGACACGGAAGGTCTGTCGTCAAACTGACGCGAAGGTGCGATAGTTTGCGCCAACGATCTTCTCGCAAAGGGGCGCCCCATGGCCAAGAGCAAAGCCAAGGGATCGGAAGGGGTGCTGGGCGGCTCGGCCACCCATCTCCTGCACCGGGCGCTGCAACGCGCCCTCGACTATCACAGCGAGGCGGCCGGCGCCGGGGCCATCACCCATAGGCAGTATACGGTGCTCGCCGCCGCCAGCGCCCACGAAGGCCTGACCCAGAACGACCTCGTTCGCGCCACCGGCATCGATCGCTCGACCCTCGCCGACCTGGTGGCGCGGATGCTGGCCAAGGGCCTGTTGGTCCGGGAACGCTCGGCCACCGACGCCAGGGCCAATTGCGTTCGGCTTTCGCCGGCTGGGCGCGACGCGCTCGCCGTTGGAGCGGCCCCGGCCTCGACCGCCGACGTCCGCCTGCTGGAGGTGCTGTCGAATAAAAAGCGCGACTCCTTCCTCAAGGCCCTGGAGGCGGTCGCCGAAGCCGCCCCGCCGGAACCCAAGCGCGACAAGAAGGCGCAAAAAGCCGCCAAGCGCGAAAGGGCCGGGAAGCCCAAGAAGGCCAAGAAGGCCAAGGCGCTCCTGGTCTGACCGCGGCGGCGAGGCTCAGGCGGCGTTTCTGACGAACCGGCCGCTGTTGAAGTCGTCGATCGCCTGGCGAATTTCCTCGGCCGTGTTCATCACGAACGGGCCATAGCCGACGATCGGCTCGTCGATCGGCTCGCCGCTCAGCACCAGAAGGCTCGTTTCGCCATCGGCGCGCACGGTGACCCCGGCGCCCTGGCGGCCAAGCTGCACCACCTCGGCTTCGCCCGCCTCCCGCCCGGCCACCGAGACATGGCCGTTCAGCACCACGATAAGACCCGTGTGGCCGTCCGGCAGATCGAGCGCGACCTCGGCGCCCGCCTTGAGGTTCAGATCCCAGACATTGATCGGCGTGAAGGTGCGGGCCGGTCCATGCGCGCCCCAGCCCTGGCCGGCGATGACCCGGGCCCGGCCGGCGCCGTTCGGCAGGTCGAGGTTGGGGATGTCGGCGGCGACGATGCCCTGGTAGGCGCCGGGGGCCATCTTGTCGCTGGCCGGCAGATTGACCCAGAGCTGGACCATGCGGAAGGGCCCGCCGGCCTTGGCGAAGCCTTCGGAATGGTATTCCTCGTGCACGATACCGCCGGCGGCGGTCATCCATTGCACGTCGCCTGGCCCGATCACCCCGCCATTGCCGGCCGAATCCTTATGTTCGACCTCACCGTCATAGACGATGGTGACGGTTTCGAAGCCGCGATGCGGATGCTGGCCGACGCCGCGGCGCGCGGTCGTCGGTTCGAACAGATGCGGACCGGCGTAGTCGAGCAGCAGGAACGGGCTGATCGTCTCGCCCTGGCCATTGTACGAAAACAACGAGCGCACCGGAAAGCCGTCGCCAACCCAGTGTTCGCCATGGGCGCTCAGTACGCCGGTCACGGTCTTGCTCATTTTGGATACTCCCCTGGGCTATGGCGACGAATTGAATATAGGAAGCCGTAACGCCGACGGAAGGGGCCGGGCCGTGAGCGCTAAATCCGTGCCGTCAAGGCCGCGAGGGTCAGGCGCAGGCGCTTTTCGATTTCCGAGGGACGCGGGCTTCGGCTCCGGGCCAGCGCCGCCGGCAGGGCGGCCGGAAAGGCGGCCGCCGGTAGGCCCTGAGCGTCGCGCCGCGCCGTGGCAAGCGTCTCGCCCAGATCGATCCGCCGGCCGTCGCGCCT
>DATBOH010000055.1:0-6740 GCA_036553915.1 Caulobacteraceae bacterium
AGAACGTCAGCTTCCCAAGCTGAATGTCGCGAGTTCGATTCTCGCCGCCCGCTCCAAGCTCACCCTCGACCCAAGCCGGAACCCCGGCTGCCGCCGCCGCCTTACTCCACGGGGCGCTGCAGCGGATTGCGCCATGGCCGACGGCTCCACTCTCCCGTTCTCACCGTCAAGGGCCGTGCGGCCGCCGGCCCCTGAACCCCTTGAACGCCTGCCTGGCCCGTTCGCCCTGTTGCGGCGACTGCGGCGCAATCCGCTGGAGTGTTTCACGCGTCGCCATTTCAACGACCTGATCGTGGCGGGCGGCCTGCCATTCAAGCGCGTGGTTCTGGTCAGTCATCCGCAGGGGGTGCGCCGGGTGCTGCTCGATAACGCTGGCGCCTATCGGAAGGATTTTCTGCAGAGAAGGGTGCTGTCGGGCGGCCTCGCCGATGGCCTGCTCGGCGTCGATGGGCCACGCTGGAAGGCGCAGCGGCGCGTGGCCGCGCCGATCTTCGCCCTGCGCCAGGTGCACGGCTTTGCCCCGGCCATGCGGGCGGCCGCGCTTGACGTGGTGCGGCGCTGGCCGGTCGGCGATGACGCCCGCATCGCCCTCGACGTGGAGATGCGCCGGATCACCCTCGAGGTTCTGGAGCGGACCATCTTCACCGACGGCTTCGGGTCGGACGCGGAGACGATCCGCGAGGCGATGGCGGTCTATTTCGAGGGCCTCGGCCGCCTCGGGCCGCTCGACCTGTTGGGGGCGCCGAAAGCCTTCCCGCGACCCGGCCGACGAAAGATCGCGGCGGCGCTTCGCCTCTTCGAGGCCGGCATCGACCGCCTGATCGCCGATCGTCGGGCGCTGCTCCTGTGGCGGCCGCGAACCGCGCCGGCCGACATGCTCACCGCGCTGCTCTCCGCCGACGGCATCAGTGAAGCCGAGATTCGCTCCAACCTCATCACCTTGTTTTCGGCCGGTCACGAAACCACCGCCAACACCCTGACCTGGACGCTCGCCCTCTTGGCTCTGGCGCCCGACTGGCGGGCGCGAGTGGAGCGCGAAGCCGATGCGGCTCCAGACGACGCCCTCGTCCTGCCGGTTGCCCGGGCAGTGATCGAAGAGGCCTTGCGTCTGTATCCGCCGATCGCCGCGCTCAGCCGCGAGGCGCTGGCCGCGGACGAGCTCGCGGGCGTCAAGATCGCCAAGGGGACGCTGGTCGTGATCGCGCCCTATGTGATCCATCGGCATCGCCAGCTTTGGGAGCGACCGCAGGTGTTCGACCCGGCGCGGTTTTTGGGCGAGGCGCGCGCTGCCGCCGATCGCTTCTCCTACCTGCCGTTTGGGGCTGGCCCCAGGACCTGCCTCGGCGGCGAGTTCGCGCTGCAGGAGGCGACTCTGGCGCTGACCGCCATTGTGCGTCGATACCGTCTCGACCTGGCGCCCGGCGAAAGCTTGTGGCCGCGCCTCAATGTCACCCTTCGACCGCAGGGCGGGGTGCGGATGATCCTTCAGTCGCGGACGAGAATCGCACCCCCGGCGACGGTGCGCGCCGCAGCAGGCTAGTTCGGCGGCTGGTCCCGGAGCGGGCGGCAATCGTACCGATAGAAGGTGTTGAGGCGGACGTGGCTCCCGTCCTTGAGCCGCCCTTCGAGATAGGTCGGCGCGCGCCAGCTGGCCACGGCCTTCAGCCCCGGGACGGGTCGATTGAGAATCAACGTGTCGAGGTCGGGCAGGGCGCGACACGCGCCTTCGACCTGGCTAGGCCCTTGAGGATCGACGGCGGTCATGTCGACCTTGGTGTCGCAGAGCGTGCCGACCCCACCCACGAAGTCGGCGCCATTGAGACCGCGCAACACGCTGCCGCGCCGGTCGTAGTCGAGCGCGGTGCGGCGATAGAACATTGCTCCGCTGCCTTGAAGGCAGGAGTAGTAGTCAGGCTGGCGCAGCTTGAACCAAAGGACCAGCAGCCCGGATTCGCCCTCCCAGTAGATGTTTCCGGACACCGGGACGAAGGCCCGAAGCGATGGGTCGACGCGCGGCGAAACGGCGAATCTGTTCCAGTCGTCCTGATTGTCGGCCAGGGCGGCCCCGCCGACCAGCATGAGCGCCGCGGCGCCGGCGATCATGCGGCTGTCGAAAGCTCGGCCTTGCAGCCACAACAGTCCAAAAACCGCGCCGGCAAGAGCCAGCTCGACCATGTCGCGCCCCACGCGGAAGCCGTGGCCCAGGTGGTACCAGAGCATCCAGGCGAAGACGACAGCAGCCGTGGCGAAGGCGATACCGGCGATTGCCCGCGCCGGCGCGCCCAGCCGATGGCCCCGGCTCAGCTCGGCCGCGACGATCGCCAGCGCCAACATCAGCACAAAGGGCTCGAGAACCCGAGATTCAGGCAACCAGCGAACGAGGGCTGAGGAGCCCAGGGCGAAAGCCAGGAATTCCCACGAACAGGCGCCCCTGGGAAGCCGCACGGCGATGATGGCGAGGAAGGCGTTGGCGGCCACGGCGGCGATCCACAACACTCTCCAGACCTGCAGATTGACGATCAGGACATTGCGCATCGCATCGGCGCCCATGAGCGATACGATCAGCCCCGCCAAGGTGACGGTCAGGACCGCTGCGATGAGGCGCCGCTCAAGGGCGCTGGCGATGCGCCAGGCGACGCACAGGGCCGAGATCTGGGCCCCCGCCAGCCACAGATCCCACCATCGCCATTCGCCGACGAAGGCAAAACTGCAGCGACGGCGAACGATGGCCAGCCATTGCGGATCGAACGTCTCCCAGGCCCGGGCGAAGGGGCCGATCCTGAAGGCTATGGCGAGGCTGGCGATCACGGCTCCGGCGCCAATCAGCATCCAGGCGCGCCGGTCGGTGAACGCCCAGGCGATGAGAATGACGCCAGCCGCTCCCAGCGCCGTCAGCGGGTGCAAAGCGCCGGCAACCGCAATCAAGAGCGCCGACAATACGCGCCGGCGTTTCAGGGCCAGGCTGAAGGCGGTGAGGGCGAGCGCTTCGGCGAACAGACGCGGTGTGGCGAATGGCTCGGCATATTGAAAGATGCCTTCTCCGCCGTAGGAAGATCGCAGCAGGATCACGCCGACCAGGGCGGCGATGGCCTCTCTTGGCTTGTTGAACAGGCCGAAGGCGAGGGCCGCGGCGGACCCCAACCACAGGATCTGGCCAAGCATCTCAGCGGCTAGATCGGCGCCTTGAACGCCCAGGGCGGCGACCAGCGGCGCGTAGATCGCCGTATAGGCGGAGAAGCCGTCCTGCGAGCCATAGCGGAAGTACAGATCGCTCGCGAGGGCCGCCGGGCGCCAGACATTGACCGCCTGTACGGCGTACAGGCGCGCATCGTGAATCAGGCCCAGGTAGGGGCGGGTAATCACATAGAGGGCGAGGATCAGAATGCCGGCGGTGGCGAGCTTCAGACGAGCCGAGGCGCGCGGGGCCGGCCGGACGGCTGGATCGACCGTCATCTCACTTGGCTTGGCCATGGGTGAACAGCACCAGGCGGCGAGCGGTGTAGTTGAGCACGAAGCTGGCCCCGACGGCGATCACCTTGGCGAAGATGTAGCCGACGTGCGCGTGGCCGACCAACAGCCATAGCACCGCCTGGGTCGCGGCCAGCCCAAGCAGGCCCAGCAAGGTAAAGGCGATGAACTCGGCGGTGCGATTGGCCATTCGGTGTTCACGGAACACAAAGGCGACGCTGAGCCCGTATTGGACCACCGCTCCCGACATGTAGCTGATCGCCGAGGCGGCCAGGTAGTAGAGGTGGAAACCCTCCTTGAGCAAAACCAGGCCGCCGAAATCGACACCGAGGGCCAGCAGGCTGACCAGGAAATAGCGCCAGAATTCCGCGCCCAGTCCCAGCAACCTCTGGGATAGAGGCCGGGGGAGGCCACCTGAGGCAAGGACGTCCATGCGCGAGTCCCCCAGATCGGCCGGCGGACCGGCGGCCGGCGGCCCGCCAGGCGGACGGCCGGAGCCGCGGTTACCGGGGCGCGGCGGCGGCGTCGACTGGCGGATTGTCACAGCTTCAATACAACAGATAGGCGCGGCGCTCGTCGCCCCAGTCCGCTTCATCGACCTTCGCGGCGTTGTCGAGGTCTCCGGCGCCGGCGGCCGGATCGTCGACCCAGTCGGCGAACATCGTACCGCCGTTGATGACATCAATGGCGCGCCTGCCGTTTTCATACTCATAGGCAAAATCGCGCCACAGCGGATAGCCGGGGTAAAGCCGGCGGACCGCCTTGAAGGCGGCCGCCATCACCCGCCAGGGCCGGAACGCCCGATGGTCATAAACCGGACCCTCGGCGACGATATGGACTCCCGAACAGAGAGCGCCGACGTGCTTGTGAAAGGTCGGCTCGAACCAGGCTTCGCGCAAGCCGCATCCGCCCAGCCATTCGGGAGCCGCGGCGCGCATTTCGGCGATCACCGCCCGAGCGTCGATGTCGGGCGCGCCAAAGCCCTCCAGGGGCCGGGTCGTGCCGCGACCCTCGGAGAGGGTGGTTCCTTCGACCATCACCGTGCCCGGAAACGCCCGCGCCATGGCCAGGGTCGGCGCGTTGGGGCTGGGATTGACCCAGGCCCGTTCGCCGAAGGGCCAGCCGAAACCCGGGCCTTCATCCGGGCGCCAGCCTTGAAGCTCGATCACCTGGAAGTCGACGTCGAGGCCGAAGTGGGCGACGAACCAGCCGCCAAGTTCGCCGAGCGTCAGGCCGTGGCGCATCGGCAGCGGTCCGGCGCCGACAAAGCTTTCCCAGCCGGGTTGGAGCTTAAGGCCCTCTATCGGGCGACCGATAGGGTTGGGCCGGTCGAGCACCCAGACCGCCTTGCCATGCGCGGCGGCGGCTTCGAGCACATACAGGAGCGTGGTGACAAAGGTGTAAATCCGCGTTCCGAGGTCCTGCAGATCGACGAGAATGATGTCGCAGGATTCCATCATCGTCGCCGTCGGCCTGCGAACCTCTCCATAGAGGCTGAACACTGGCAGGCCGTGGCGCGGATCGCGAAAATCCTCGGTCTCGACCATATTGTCCTGCTTGTCGCCGCGCAGGCCGTGCTGCGGCCCGAAGGCGGCCGTCAGTTCGATGTCGTCGCAGGCGGCCAGAGCGTCGATGGCATGCGCCAGATCGGCGGTCAGCGAGGCGGGATGGGCGAGCAGGCCGACGCGCCGCCCAGCCAAGGGCGCGCGCAGGGCCGGTTCATCAATGAGACGATCGAGGCCGAACTTCATGAACTCTCCGTCAGCGTCAGCACGAATCCCTCAGGGGCGTGAAAGTCCGGCTTGCCGGGCGGATGGGCAAGCGCCCAGTAGGATATGCCGCCGTTTCCGGTTTCCAGAACCGCCGTCAAGCCGACGCGCCAGGCCAGCTTGGCCGGCAGGGCCGGCGACAGATCCAATATGGCCCGCATTTCCAGCCTTGAGGCGGTATCGACGCGCGTCAATACCGGCTCTGGGTCCAACTCCAGCCGCCGCATGCCCTGGCGTCGATCATTGAAGGCGTAGGCCGCCCAGGCGCGCGAAGGCGCGACATTGATCTCGATATAGCCGGCCGCTGCCTCAGCCTGGATGAAAGCCTCGAAACAGGTGGCGCGCCATAGTTCGTCGCGGCGTTCGAACGGTCCGCTGGCCGGAATGCGCAGGCGCGTCAGGTCGCCGGCGAGGTTCCAGGCCAGCTCGAGCCGGCCGCGGGTCCGGCGCACGGCCTGGGCCTCGACGATCAACGGCGGGGCCGTTGCCGGGTCAGAAGCGCTCAAGGCGTGAGGGAGAATGGCGCTCACCCCGTCGACCTAGCCCAGTTCGGCCGGGACATGGAACCCGCATCGGCGAACGGCTACGGTCTTAACGGGGCTCGCTCTAGCCACCCATGGTCGCGAACATGCCGACAGCGGCGGCGGCCATCACGACCGTGGCCGTCCAACCGACGATTCTGAGGCCGCGGCCGATCTGGAAGTGATGCATGGTCTTGCGCGTGGTGGCCATGTGCATGATCAGGGCCATGATCGGCACGGCCGTGACGCCGTTGATCACCGCGCTCCAGAACAGCGCCTTGACGGGATCGATGGGGGAAAAGTTTATCGCCCCGCCGATCACGGTCGCGGCGACAATCGCCCCATAGAACGCCTTGGCCCGGTGCGGCTTGCGCTCCAGACCGACGTGCCAGCCTAGCGCTTCGCCGAGCGCATAGGCGGCCGCCCCGGCCAGCACGGGCACCGCCAGCAGGCCGGTGCCGATGATGCCGATGGCGAAGATCACAAAGGCGAACTGGCCAGCGATCGGCTTCAGCGCCTGAGCGGCCTGGGCCGAGGTCTCGATATTGCTGACGCCGTGGGCGTGCAGGGTCGCCGCAGTGGTGATGACGATGGCCAGGGCGACAATATTGGAAAGCGCCATGCCGACCACCGTGTCGATGCGGATGCGCGAGAACGCGCCTCGGGCCTGGTTCGCAGCCCGCACCAGCGGCTTGGAGCCTGGCGATTCGCGCACCTGCTCGACCTCTTCCTCGGCCTGCCAGAAGAACAGGTACGGGCTGATCGTGGTGCCGAGAACCGCGACCACGACCGTCAGGTAGCCCTTCGCGAACGAGATGTGAGGCAGGACGACGCCGCTCAGCACTTCGCCCCACGGCAGGTGGGAGATGGCCGCCACGCCGACATAGGCGAACAGCGACAGCGTCAGCCATTTTAGGAAGAACACGTACCGGGAATATTGGACGAAGACCTGGAGGATCGCCGAAACCAGACCAAAGAGGGC
>DATBOH010000078.1:0-12921 GCA_036553915.1 Caulobacteraceae bacterium
TAGTGTGCTTTTTGGTTGTGAAGTTCGCATCTCGCCAATCCAATGAACCGGCGAACTTCAGAACCGGTACACTAGGCATCTTGCACGGCGGGCCGCCACGGCGGCGCGCGCGCACATCGGCGACGAATGCCGTCTTCCGCGTGGCGATCGAATAGCCGCCTGAACGGCGGTTGGCGGGCGCCTCAGCCAGCGACCGGGGCGCGGCCGATCAGGCTTTCGAGATTGTCCTGCACCACGTCATAGCATTCGCACACCTGGGCCTGCAGGGCGTCGCGGTCGAGGATGCGGATCCACCCGCGCCCTTTAGCGATGACGCCCGCCCGCGCGAGGGTGGTCAGAATGTCGGTGATGGTTGTCCTTTGCACGCCGACCATGGTCGCCAAATATTGCTGGGTCAGGCGCACCACATCGCTGGTCGTTCGGTCGTGACTGAGCAGCAGCCAGCGGCAGAAGCGGGCGTTGACGTCGTGAAGCGCATTGCAGGCCACCGACTGATGCGCCTGGGCCAGATTGGCCAGGGCGTGACGGACCAGCAAGGTGCGCAGCTTCGGGCTCTCGTCGGCGGCCCGACGTAGCCGCGAAGCGGGCAAGCGGATGGCCTCGCCGGGAATCTGCACATAGGTTCGGCTGGTGCAGCTGGCCTTGCCGAGCGCCGCCAGAATGCCGACGGCGCTTTCACGCCCGACCGTGTCGCTCTCGACCGTTCGGCCATCGCTCATCACCGTGACCACCGACAATACCGCGGTCAGGGGAAACCACACCCAGTCGGCTTCGTAGCCCGGCTCGTACAGCACCTCGCCGGAAGCCAGGTCACAAGGCGCCATGTCCGGGGCGAGCCTGGCGCGGTCGCCGACGGTGAGACCGCGCAGGATGTAGTTGCGGGTGTTGAGTATGGCGGCCTCCCCGGGGGAAAGCCCTAGCTTAGTTTTTCCCATTTGAGTGTCGGCCGGCCGACACTTCGCCGGTGCAACCTTTGCTATCCCGGCCGCCGAAATGGGAGAAACGGCGTGAAGGCCTACATTCTCTACACCCATGACGACAGGGGTCCGACACCGGCCATGGAAGTTGTCACCGCCGCCGACGCCGAGGAGGCCAGGCGTTGGGCCAGGCATCGCCTTGCCGCCTCGCCGCACCATAGGGCGGTGGAGATCTGGCTTGACGAAGCCTTGATCGATCGCATCGAAGCCCCGGCCGCCTAGACTTCGCGGCCCGCGTGGATCGCCATCACCTTGCCGAGCAACTCCAGCGCCTGATCCCACGGACGCTGAAAGGTGTTGCGGCCGATGATCGAGCCAAAGCCGCCGCCGGCGTGGACGGCGCGAATCTCGTCCAGAAACGCCTGCTCGTCGTCGACCCGGGCGCCGCCGGAAAAGATCACGATGCGGCGGCCGTCGAAGGCGGTCTGAACGATATGGCGAACCCTCTCGGCCGGGGTGGCGATGGGGATGGCCTGGGTCTCGAACACCTTGCGCGCCGCCTCCTGGGCGATATGGGCGCTGGGCAGCTTGACCTTGATGATGTGGGCCCCGAGCTGGGCGGCGATCTGCGCCGCGTAGCCGATCACGTCGATCGCGGTTTCATCCTCGGTCTTGAGCGCCCCGCCGCGCGGATATGACCAGACGACCACCGCCAGACCATGAACCTTGGCCTCTGCGGCGACAGCCCGAAGCTGCTCATACATCAGGTTCTCGTGCGCCGAGCCGGGATAGATCGTGAACCCGACCGCCTGGCATCCCAGGCGCAGGGCGTCGCCGACGCCGGCGGTCATCGCCTGGGCGGGATCCGGGTCGCCGCGCAGGGAATCGGCGTCATTGACCTTGAGGATGAGCGGGATCTGGCCGGCGAACTTTCGCGCCCCGGATTCGATGAAGCCAAGCGGGGCGGCATAAGCGCTGCAGCCCGCCGCGATGGCGAGTCGGAAGTGATAGAGCGGATCATAGGCCGGCGGATTGGGGCCAAAGGAGCGGGCCGGCCCGTGCTCGAAACCCTGGTCCACCGGCAGGATCACGAGCTTGCCGGTCCCCGCCAGCGACCCGTGATTGAGTAGCCGGGCGAGATTGGCGACCACTCCAGGCGGCTCGGCGTCGTACTGGCTGAGGATCTCGGCGACGCGCTCGGTCATGACTTAAGTCTCCCGCTTCGCGGCGCGCGGCAGCACGAACCGCTCGACCGCCTTGGCGAACCCTTCGGCTTCATTGCTGTCGGTAACCGCGCTGGCCCGCGCCTTGACCTCATCAGAAGCGTTGCCCATGGCGATCGACAGCCCGGAAACGGCGAACATCAGAGTGTCATTCATCTGATCGCCTATGGTGGCGATCTCGTCAGGCGAGACGCGCAAACGGCGGGCCAGGGTGCGCACCACCTCTCCCTTGTTGGCCTCTTGGCTGGTGACATCCAGGTAGTAAGGCTGCGAGCGTGTCGCCGTCGCGCGACTGCAGAGGGCCTGTTGCGCCTTGCCCTCGCAGGCGGCGACCTTGTCCAGGTCGTCTGAAACGCCGACCACCTTGATGGCTTTGGCGACGTCGGCGTCATCGAAATTGGCGACCACCCGGGCGTCGAATTTGACCGTCCAGGCTTCACGGGCCACGTGCGGAGCATCGGCGTCACGGATGATCCACTCCTCGGCGGTGTAGAGCCACGCATCCAGCCCATCGGCGCGGATCAGATCGATGGCCTTACGTGCCGTCTCCGGGGCCAGGGCATGGGTCTCCAGCACGGTGAAATCCGGGTCGGCGAGAACGCCGCCGTTGAAGCCGGCGATCGGGGTGGTCAGGCCAAGCGGTCCGACCAGCATCTTCATGCCCCTGGGCGGCCGACCGCTGGTGATCGACAGCATCACGCCGGCCCGGCCCAGGGCCCTGACCGCCTCCAGCGCCGCGCCGGTCAGAACCTTGTCCTGGGTGACGAGGGCGCCATCGACGTCGGCCAGCAACAGGCGGATCGGCCCGGTCACGCCGTCTCTGCAAGGGCCCTGGCGGCCGGATAGCGCCATGCCTCTCCTCTCCCCCGCGCGGCGCCCAGCTGAGCGGCGGCGAAGGCCCAGTTAGCGACCGCTTCGAACCAGGCCGTCAGGTAGCGCTTCCGGTCGTTCTGATAGTCGAGATAATAGGCGTGCTCCCAAAGATCGCAGACCAGCAGCGGCGTGCGGTCAGGCTTGCCGACCATGTCGTGGGCGTCGTGGGTGGTCTCGATGCGGAGCTGGCCTGCCGTATCGGCGGTCAGCCACACCCAGCCGGATCCGAAATGGGCGCCACCCTTGGCCACGAAAACTTCGCCGAGCTTGGCCACATCGCCGAAGCTCGCCGCGATCGCCTCGGCGAGATCGGCGGTCGGGGACGACTTTCGCGGGACCATGCATTCCCAGAAGAAGGCGTGGTTCCAGGCCTGGGCGGCGTTGTTGAACAGGTCGGCGCCCTCCGTTCCGCGTCCGGCCGCCATCTCGATCACCCGTTCGAGCGATCCAGGAGGCGCGACGCCAGACTTTTCCAGCAGCGTGTTCAGTTTGTCGACATAGGCTTTGTGATGCTTGTCGTGATGGAATCTCAAGGTTCGGTCCGAGATTGTCGGCTCCAGGGCGTCGTAGGGGTAGGGCAAGGCGGGCAAAACAAACATTCGACAGGGTCTCCTTTATGGGCGCCAGCGCCCGTGTCGGTAACGCGCCAAACCGCGCGAAGGTGGCGAAGTGGTCGCATGCGGTTGGTGAGGGCCGCCCGTACGCCTTAAGCTGGCGGCCGAATCCGAACCGCAGAACCCCCCTTGACCGAACCGCCCCGCATCTCCGATCTCGCCCGCGCCGACGCGCGCGCTCCGGCCGTGGACTATCTGGTCGGGCTCAACCCTGAGCAGCGCCTCGCGGTCGAGGCGATCGAGGGGCCGGTGCTGGTCCTGGCCGGGGCCGGCACGGGCAAGACCCGGGTGCTGACCACCCGGCTGGCCCACATCCTCGCGCTCGGCAAGGCCCGGCCTTGGCAGCTTCTGGCCGTCACCTTCACCAACAAGGCGGCCCGCGAGATGCGTGGCCGTATCGGCCAGATCATTGGCGGGGCGGCCGAAGATCTGCGCTGGCTGGGCACCTTCCATTCGATCGCCGCCCAGATCCTGCGTCGTCACGCCGAGCTGGTCGGCCTGAAGTCCAACTATACGATCATCGACCCCGACGATCAGGAGCGGTTGCTGCGCCAGCTCATCGAAGCCGAGCGGCTCGATCCCAAGCGCTGGACGCCGCGGCACATGGCCGGCCTGATCGATGCCTGGAAGAATCGCGGCCTGACGCCGGAGAAGCTGCCGGCCGGCGAAGGGGCGCATTTCGGCCAGGGCAAGGGACAGGCTCTATATCGCCTCTATCAGGAGCGCCTGCGGGTTCTGAACGCCTGTGACTTCGGCGACCTGCTGCTGCACAATCTGACGCTGTTCACCGCCCACCCCGAGGTGCTGGCCGACTATCACGAGCGCTTTCGCTATCTGCTGGTCGACGAATACCAGGACACCAACACCGCCCAGTATCTGTGGCTGCGGCTCCTCGCCCAGAAGCGCCGCAACCTCTGCTGTGTCGGCGACGACGACCAGTCGATCTATGGCTGGCGCGGCGCCGAAATTGACAACATCCTGCGCTTCGAACGCGACTTCCCGGGCGCTCAGGTCGTCCGTCTGGAGCGCAACTACCGCTCCACCGAACACATTCTGGCGGCGGCCTCGGGTCTGATCGCCGCCAACAAGGGCCGGCTCGGCAAAACCTTGTGGACCGAGGCCCTGGGCGGCCAAAAGGTCCGCGTCCGCGGCGTCTGGGATGGCGAGGCCGAAAGCCGCCTCACGGCCGAGGAGATCGAGCGTTGGAAGCGCGGCCGGCGCTATGCCGAAATCGCCGTGCTGGTGCGCGCCTCGTTCCAGATGCGCGCCTTCGAAGAGCGCTTCGTGCTGCAGCAGATCCCCTACCAGGTGATCGGGGGTCCGAGGTTCTTCGAACGGGCCGAGATCCGCGACGCCCACGCCTATCTGCGCCTGGTGCAATCGAGCGATGATGACCTGGCCTTCGAGCGCATCGTCAACACTCCCAAGCGCGGCATCGGCGAGACCACGGTGCGCAAGCTGCTGCTTATCGCCCGCGACCGTCAGATCTCCGCCTCGGCGGCGGCGGTCGACCTCGCCCGCACCGACGAACTTCCGGCCCGCACCCGCACGGCGCTTTCCAATCTGCTGCGCGATGTGACACGCTGGCGCGGTCAGATCGGTGCGGTCGCTCATCCCAGGCTGGCCGAGACCATTCTCGAGGAGAGCGGCTACATCGACGCCCTGCGCCTGGAGAAGACGCCGACCAGCGCCACGCGGCTGGAGAACCTCAAGGAGCTGATCCAGTCGATGGCCGCCTTCGACAGCCTCGAGGCGTATCTCGAGCATGTCGCCCTGGTCAGTGACCTCGACCGCGACGCCGGCGGCGATGCGGTGCAGATCATGACCCTGCACGCCGCCAAGGGCCTGGAGTTCCCGCTCGTCTTCCTGCCAGGGTGGGAGGAAGGCGTGTTTCCGAGCCAGAGAAGCCTGGATGAGAACGGCGAAAAGGGCCTGGAGGAAGAGAGGCGGCTGGCCTACGTCGGCCTCACCCGGGCCCGGGAGGAGGCGCGGATCTCCTTCGCCGCCAATCGCCAGGTCTATGGACGCTGGACGAGCCAACTGCCGAGCCGGTTCGTCGATGAATTGCCGCTGGCCAGCGTCGAGGCGTCCTCCGAAACGGGGTACTACGGCGGCGGGGTCGCCGACCGCGCCACGCGCTGGGACGAGACCTCCTATGGGGCCGGCTATGACAGCCCCGGCTGGCGGCGCGCCCAGGCGCGCGGCTACGCCGGCGGTCCGCCGGGGCGCACCAAGGTGATCGAGGGCGAAGCGCGGCTGGTCGCGGTCTCCGACACCGGCGTGGCCAGCGCCTATGGGCCAGGCGACCGGGTCTTCCACCAGAAATTCGGGCCGGGCGCGGTGACCGCGGTCGAGGGCAACAAGCTCACCGTCGCCTTCGACCACGCCGGCGAGAAGCGGGTCATCGACAGCTTTGTCGAACGCGCCTGAGGGCCGCTAGGTCAGGTCTTCCGCCAGGATCGCCATCTCGAACATGAACGAGCCCGGCTCATCCTCGTCCTCGTAGATGACGCCGATGAATTCACCCTTGAGTTCGACCTCGGCCGAATCCTTCTGCTTGCGGGCGAGCACGGCGATGTGGGGCGTGCCGAAGGTGCGCTTGAGGTGCGCCTGGACGCGCTCGATGTCGTTCTGATCCATCCCCTGAACCTAGCGGCTTTCTGGCCGCCGGCAAATCTCAGATGACGTAGTCGTAGGCCGCTTCGGTGAGCGTGTGGTCCATCGACCGGGACGGTTCCGGGCAGGTCGGGCAGTTGACCAACCGGGCCGGCACCCCCGCGGCCGTGCAGTGGGCTGGCACCGGCTTGAGGACCACCGAGCCGGAAGCGATCTTGGCGTAGTCGCCGATGTGGATCGCTCCAAGCACCTTGGCGCCCGCCCCCAGCAGCACACCGCGGCCGATCTTGGGGTGGCGGTCGCCGCGCTCGGCGCCGGTGCCCCCCAGCGTGACGCCCTGGAGCATGGAGACGTCTTCGCCGACCACCGCGGTTTCCCCCACGACGATGCCGGTGCCATGGTCGAGAAAAGCGCCGCGTCCGATCGCCGCCGCCGGATGGATGTCGACCTGGAAGAGTTCCGACATCCGGCTTTGCAGATACAGGGCCATGGCCTCGCGGCCGCCGCGCCATAGCCAATGGGCGAGGCGGTAGGTCTGCAGCGCCTGGAATCCCTTGAAATACAGGAACGGCTGCACATAGCCCTTGCAGGCCGCGTCACGCTCGAAGACGGCGCGCAGATCGGCCTCGGCGCTGTCGATGATGGCCGGATCGGCGGCATAGGCTTCGTCGGCCAGCTCGCGCAGGCTCATGGCCCGCAGCTCCTGGTCGCCGAGCTTGCGGGCCAGTTGGTAGGAAAGGGCGCTGTCGAGGCTGGCATGGCGCAGGATGGTGGCGTTGAGCACCGAGGCCAGGCTCGCCTCGCCGGCGGCGATGTGCTCGGCCTCGTTACGCAAGGCCGCCCAGACCGGCGGCGCAGCCAGCCGCTCGACCGCTTCCAGACGCTTGGCCATGACGCTCTCACTCCCTTGGGATGTCATTCCGCGGGGCCCTGGCGGGCGATATGGCGCCGCTGGACAGACAACGCCAGGGGGCGCTCATCTTAGCATGGCGCGCTGTTGCGGAAGATAACCGTCGGCTCTATCTGCGAGCCGCTTTCATTCAGGCCGGAAAATCATCCGTGACGCCGATCGAGCCGCCGCGCTTCGGAGACCCGCTGCCGGTGCGGGCCTCGCCGGAAGCCCTGGCCTTCCTGGCCCGGCGCCGCTCGGCGTCCGCGGTGACCTTGACTGCGCCCGGGCCGAACGAGACCGAATTGGCGCGGATTCTCACCCTGGCGGCCCGGGTTCCCGACCACGGCAAGCTTTCGCCGTGGCGGTTCGTGGTGCTTGAGGGCGAGGCCAAGGCCGCCTTCGTCGGGGCCCTCGAAGCCATCGCCGCCAGCCGGCCGGACGCCGCCAAGGCGCTCGCCAAGCTGGTCAAGCTCCGCACCCCACCGCTGACCGTGGCGGTCGTCTCCCGATTCACCGAGGGCGAGATTCCGGAATGGGAGCAGCGTCTCTCGGCCGGCGCGGTGTGCATGGCGATGCTCACCGCCGCCCAAGCCCTGGGGTTCGGGGCCAACTGGATCACCGACTGGTACGCCTATGATCCCGCGGCCACGGCGCTGCTTAGATTGGGCGAAGGCGAACGGGTCGCCGGCTTCGTGCACCTCGGCCACCCGGGCGAGCCGCCGCTTGAACGCGCCAGACCCGAGGTCGAGGCGATCGTCACACGCTGGCGGCCGTGACGGCCAAGGCTGGGTCGCGCCGCTAGAGCTTGGTGCGTTTGCACGGAACAGATGGAAACGTTGAATCAAGCTCTAGTAAGTTGGATTTCAGAGCAAATCCTCCCCGTTTAGACGATTCCGTCTAGACGGGGTTTGCTCTAGGCTTGGCCGGCAGCCGGAAGCTCTATCATGTTGATGCTCGCGCCCTACCAGACCCTCATCCTCCCAGCTTTCCTTGGCCTGGGGATCGCCGCCGCCTCCGGCCTGCGCACCTTTCTGCCGATCACCATGTTGGCCTTCGCCGCCCACTTCGGCCTGTTCGGTACGACCCTCAATCCGCACTTGGCCTGGCTCGGCTCGACGCCTTTCCTGGTCGGTCTGAGCGTCGCCACCGTGGTCGAATTGGCCGCTGACAAGATCCCGGTGGTCGACCATCTGCTCAGCGCCGTTGGCACGGTGACGCGGCCGATGGCTGGCTGGCTGGCCGCCAGCGCCGTCTTCACCCATCTCGATCCAGCCACGGCCGCCTTGGCCGGCCTGATCATTGGGGTGCCGGCCGCCCTGACCATGCATACGGCTCAGACCGGCGCCCGGGTGGTCAGCACGGCGACCACCCTGGGCCTTGGCAACCCGGCGCTCTCCGGCCTCGAGGATGGCGCGGCGGCCGTGCTGGCTGGCCTGGCGATCGCTTTTCCGGTGCTGGGCGCGATCCTCGCCCTGGCGCTGGTGTTGGCGGTGATTGGCCTGTGGCGGCGACTGACGCGAAAGAGGGCCCAGGCGGCTACGGTTGTCGACGCGCCATAGATCCTGACGAAACGAGATTTGCTCTAACGACCGCGATAGGTCGGTACGCCCATGTCCGGCAGCCACAAGCCTTGGGGCGGCGGACTGGACTGCCAGAACACGTCGATCGGGATGCCGCCGCGCGGGAACCAGAAGCCGCCGATGCGGAGCCAGCGCGGCCGCGCCGCCGCCATCAGCCGCTTGGCTATGGTCAGGGTGCAGTCTTCGTGGAAGGCGCCGTGGTTGCGGAACGCGCCTAGAAACAGTTTCAGCGACTTGGACTCCACCAGCTTGGCGGCCGGGGCGTAGTCGATGACTAGATGGGCGAAATCCGGCTGGCCAGTCACAGGGCACAGGGAGGTGAACTCCGGAGCCGTGAAGCGGGCCAGGTAAAGCTCAGCCGGATGGGGATTGTCGACCACCTCGAGGACGGCGACATCGGGGTTCTCCGGCAGGCCGGCGGGGCGGCCGAGTTGGCGCGGTTCATCCATGCCGCGCCTTTAGCCCGCCGCGGCCGCCGCCTCCAGTGGGGCTTGCGGTATGGCTGATGAAGACTATCAACCGCGGGATCGCATGGAGGGCAGGCCCATGAGCGCGGATTTTGGCGGCTGGACGGTTCTGGTCACCGGCGCCTCGACCGGCCTTGGACGCGCCATTGCCGTGGAGTGCGCTGGCCGCGGGGCCGGCCTGGTCGTCATCAATTATGCCTCCAGCGCCGAGGCGGCGGCCGAGACAGCGGCCCTGGTCGAGGCGGCCGGGGCCCGCGCGGTGTTGGCCAAGGGCGATGTCGCCAACGATGGCGATTGCCGAGCCATCGTCGAGGCCGCCGCGCCGAGCGGGCGCATCGACGCCCTGTTCAACAATGCCGGCACGACCAAGTTCGCCCCCAACCACGGCGATCTTGACGCGGTTTCGGCGGAGGATTTCGCGCGCCTCTATGCCGTCAATGTCGTCGGCGCCTATCAGATGGTCCGCGCCGCCCGGGCCTTGCTTGAGGCCGCGCCGCAGCCGGGAGCGGTGGTCAACACCGCCTCGGTGGCGGGGGTAATCGGTATCGGCTCATCCCTGCCCTACGCCGCCTCCAAGGGCGCGATGATCACCATGACCCTGTCGCTGGCCCGCGCCCTGGCCCCGAAGATCCGCGTCAACGCCCTCTGCCCGGGGTTCATCGACACGCCGTGGTTCACCAAGGGCGTCCCGGCCGACCGCCTTGAGCGCCTGCGCGAAGGGGCGGCGGCGGCGACACCGCTCAAGGCCGCTTCCACGGCCGACGACATCGCCGGCGCGGCGGTCTTCCTCGCCTCGCCGGCAGCCCGCCATATCACCGGCGAAACCCTGCTGGTCGACGCCGGCCTGCACCTCGGCTTCGCGCCGATGGCGATGCGATAGAAGGATATTCCGATGCCGACCGCAGTCGAAAAGCGCGCCGCCTTCGCCGCCCTGCATAAGGACGGCTGCTTCGTCATTCCCAATCCGTGGGATGTCGGCTCGGCGATCGCCCTTCAGCACCTCGGCTTCAAGGCCCTGGCCTCGACCAGCGCCGGCATGGCCTGGGCGCTTGGCCTGGCTGACGGGGCGACGTCGCGCGATGCGGTGCTCAAGCACTTGACGGAACTGGCCGAAGCCGTCGACATCCCGCTCAACGCCGACTTCGAAGGCGGCTTCGCCACCGCGCCCCAAGGCGTCGCCGACAGCGTCGCCCTGTGCGTCCGGACCGGTGTCGCCGGCCTCTCGATCGAGGATTCCACCGGCGAGGCGAGCGATCCCCTGTTCGCCTTTTCGCTGGCGGTCGAGCGGATCGCCGCCGCCAAGGCCGCCATCGGCGCTTCGGGTGTGCTGCTGACCGCCCGCAGCGAGGGCTTCATCCGTGGCCGCCCCGATCTGAAGGAAACCATCCGCAGGCTGACGGCCTTCGCCGAGGCTGGCGCCGATGTGCTCTATGCGCCGGGCCTCAAGACCGAGATCGAGGTCGCCTCGGTGATCCGGGCGGTCGCGCCAAAGCCGGTCAACATCCTCGCCAACGGCATGAGCGTCAGCCTGCTCGCCGAACTCGGGGCGCGACGGATCAGCGTCGGCGGGTCTTTGGCGCGGGCGGCCTGGGCGGGGTTTTTGGCCGCCGCCCGCCAGATCGCCGCGACCGGCGATTTCGCTCTGCTGGCCCAGGGAACGCCAGGCGGTGAGCTGAACGCCCTCTTCGCCGGCCGCGGCTAAAGCCTCGATCTGCAATTAAAATTCCGGACTAGCAGCCCCCGCCGTCGATGTCAGGGCGCTTGACGCCGCGTCGCTCGCAGCCGATGATCTAAGCGTGCTGTGGGGCGGCGCGTTCGGGCCGCCAGCGCGTTCAAAACCTTCAGGGTCAGCTCATGAAATCATTGATCAAAGGCGCGGCCCTGGTCGCCGCCATGGGCGTCGCCGCTCTGGCGAGCGCGCCGAGCCAGGCCCTGGCCAACGTCACCTGGGCGGTCCATGCCTTCTTCGATGACAAGACCACCCTGACCGGAACGTTCACGGTCAACGTCTATGGTTTCCTGCAAGCCGCCAACCTGACCACCGAGACCAATGGGGTGTTCAATACCTTCACCTACACCATGGCCGACAGCTATGCCGCTTCAGACGGCGTCGACTCCCCGTCCTACGTTGACTTTCAGCCGGGGTATCAGAGCGATCTGCACATCGTTTTCGCCAATCCGCTGACTATCGGCGCTCCAAACAATCCGATCGAGGTCTTCGGTACGTCTTTCGAATGCCAGGGCTCGTTCAGCTGCTTCGATCAGGGCGGCGGCAACACCCGCTTCATCGCCGAAGGCTTCGCGGTCGCGCCGGAGCCGGGCGAATGGGCGTTGATGCTGGCCGGCTTCGCCGGAGTCGGCGCGGCGCTGCGCCGCCGTCGCCCGGCGTTGACCGCCTGAGGCCCTGCCTGAGACTGGTGCGGGCGGTCGGGATCGAACCGACACGGGCCTTTCGGCCCTACGGATTTTAAGTCCGTTGCGTCTACCAGTTCCGCCACGCCCGCTTTTCCGCGTCCCCGAATAGCGCCCCTGGGCGGCGTCGTCACGCCGGCGGCAGGGCGGTGATGGTCTTGGCCCCGACATCGGCCAGGGCGGCGATCAGCTCGGTGACCGTGGCCTCCACCTGCGCCGGATCGCGGCCTCGGACGACCAGGTTGGAGCCGTAGCCGCCCTCGCCGAAGAACGGATAGCTGCCGAGCGCCAGGTCGGGATGAGCCCTGGCGACCCGTTCCAGGGGCTCCGCCATAGCCCCCTCCCCAGCCCCCTCCACCCGCACGGTGCGCGAGATGACCACAGCGCCGCCGCGCAGCCTGCTGACCACGTCCTCCAGCATGCCGCGCATGATCACCGGCACGCCGGCGAGCACAAAGACATTGCCGATCTGAAAGCCAGGCGGCCCCTGGACCGGATTGCGCACCAGGGTCGCGCCCTCGGGCGCCCGGGCCATGCGGCGGCGGGCGGCGTTCAGGGAATCGCCCCAGCGGGCGGTCAACAGGGCCAGAATCTCCGGGTGCTCGAACAGCGGAACGCCGAACGCCTCGGCGATGCAGTCGGCGGTGATGTCATCATGGGTCGGGCCAATGCCGCCTGTGGTGATCACATAGTCATAGCGGCCGCGCAGGGCATTCACGGCGGCCACGATATCGGCGCGGTTATCACCGACCACCCGCGCTTCGGCGAGGTCGACACCGCGCACGGCGAGCTGGCGGGCGATGGCGTTGAGGTTCACGTCGGCAGTGCGGCCGGAGAGGATTTCATCGCCGATGATCAGCACCGCGGCGGTGACTTGTTCCGTCATTCCACGCCCCCGCTTTGACCGCCGCCCGCGCCAGGGGCATAGGCGCTGGATGCTGCTGCCGCAACCGATGGCGCGCGGTCGCCTGGCGGCCCGTTACAAGCGCTTTTTCGCCGATATCGTGCTCGACGATGGCCGAGCCATCACCGCCCATTGTCCCAATCCCGGGGCGATGCTGGGCCTCAATACGCCGGGACTGGGCGCGTGGGTTTCAGCGGCGGCGGGCGCGAAACGCAAGCTTGCCTGGACGCTTGAGCTGGTGGAGGCCGATGGCGATCTGGTGGGCGTCAACACCCTGCACCCCAACCGCCTGGTCGCCGAAAGTCTGGCCGCCGACGCGATCCCCGAGCTGACCGGCTACAGCCTGCATCGGCGCGAAGTGCGCATGGGCGAAGCCAGTCGGGTCGATTTCGTCCTTGAAGCAGAGGGCCGGAGGCGTTGCTG
>DATBOH010000111.1:0-5647 GCA_036553915.1 Caulobacteraceae bacterium
GTCGGCGACCTTTTCCTGCGCGCCAAGGCAAATCTGCTCGGCGACGACGGCGGCAATGTCGGCCTGGCCATCAGCCCGTTCATCAAGGTTCCGACCGCCAGCCGCGGCCTCGGCAACGGCGCTGTCGAGGCCGGCGTGGCCGCCTTGCTGCAGGTGAGCTTGCCGGACAATTGGTCGCTCAATTTCGACCCCGAACTCGACGCCCTCGAGAATGCCGCCGGCGATGGACGGCATCTGAACTCCATCGCTGTCGTCAGCCTGAACCGGCCGGTGTCCAAGACCGTGACCCTGTCGGGCGAGGTCTGGAGCGACGTGGATTTCGACCCGGCCGGCCGGCAGACTCAGGTCTCGGCCGATGTGGGGGCGGCGTGGATTCCCGCCAAGGTCCCCACCTTGCAGCTCGACGGCGGGGTCAACTTCGGGCTCAACCGCGCGACTCCTGGCGTGCAGGTCTATGTCGGGATTTCGAAGCGGTTTTGAATGGGGCGGTCATCGTTCGGACGCCTCTCGACAGCGTCGGCCAAGCTGCCATTCTCGCGGCATGTCGGGGCTCATGCGTTTTCCAAGCGCCATGCGGCGATCGCCCGCGGTGGAGGCCTGGTTCGTCGCTGACGCGCTGAGGGCCATGGTCCAGCCGTGGTTCGCCACGATGCGCGACTGCGGCGACGATGTTCGCGAGCTGCTGCACGATGGCTGTCCGACCGCGTGCGTCGAGGACGCGGCGTTCGCCTATGTCAACGCATTCGCCGCCCACGCCAATGTCGGCTTCTTTCAGGGTGCGTCGCTGGAAGACCCCTGCCGACTTCTGCAAGGGAACGGCAAACGCATGCGGCACGTCAAGCTGCGCTGGGGCGAGGGGGTCGAAGCCGAGGCGCTAAAGGCCCTCATATCGGCCGCCTATGAGGACATCCGGGACCGCCTTTCCGCCGAAGGCGACTAAGCCCGACGCCGCGGCGCCGCGCACTGGGCGGGCCGGTCGGACCTGACTATGAAGGCGCAAAGTGGGAGGGCGGTCATGAAATGGATTCACGCTGGCGCGTTGGTCGCCGCGATGCTGCTAGGCGCGACGCTCTGGGGTCCGGTCCTGCCGAGCGCGGCTGTGGCCCAGGCAGCGCCGTCGCTCCCGGCTCCCGAACGCTTCCTGTTCTGGACGCCTGCCGAGCAGGTCGTCGGCTATCGCAGCATCGAGAAGATCTTCCCGACCCGCCTCGTCCGGCGCGCAGGCGCGGTCGCGACGCTGCCGCGCAGCCCGGCCGCGTTCGATGTCGCCTACGCCTTTGGCGGCCAAGCGATGAACGTCGCCCGGTTCATGGCCCGCAACCGGGTGTCCGGCCTCATCGTCATGCAGCATGGACGTATCCTGCTCGAGCGCTATGGCCTCGGACGCACGCCCGGCGATCGCTGGACTAGCTTCTCGGTGGCCAAGTCGGTCACCTCGACCCTGATCGGCGCGGCCATCCACGATGGTTCCATCGCCGGGCTGGACGCGCCAGTGACGCGCTACATGCCGGAGCTGTCGGGCACCGCCTACGACGGGGTGACCGTGGGCGATCTCATCACCATGCGCTCAGGCGTGAAGTGGAACGAAGACTACGCCGATCCGAAATCGGACGTCGCCCGGTTCGCGGTCCAGCCGGTGACGGCCGATGGCGTCGATCCAATCGAATCCTATATGGCCAGGCTGCCGCGCGCCCATAAGCCGGGAACGGTATTCCACTACGACACCGGCGAGACAGACCTCGCCGGACTGCTCGTGGCGCGCGCGACCAAGACGCCGCTGGCCGACTATCTGTCGCGAACCGTCTGGTCGAAAATCGGGGCTGAGCAGGACGCGGTGTGGATGATGGACCGGGCCGGCCATGAACTCGGCGGCTGCTGCCTCTCCATGACCCTGCGCGACTATGCGCGCTTCGGCCGCTTCTTCATGCAGGGCGGCGGGGGCGTGCTGCCCGCCGGATGGGTGGAGAAGGCCACCTCCGCTCAGGTGGCGACCGGCATCCCGGGGATCGGCTACGGGTATTTCTGGTGGATCGGCCAGGGCGGAACCTACGCGGCGCAAGGCATCTTCGGGCAGGAAATCTATCTTGATCCCAAGCGCGACCTGGTGGTCGCCATCAACAGCGCCTGGGGCGGCGCCGATGACGACGCTGACTGGGAGTCGATGGCCGCCTTCACCGCCGCGGTCAGCCGGGCCGTGCGTTGAGAGGCGGGTCCGCACCTTGACTTAGTTCATTAGTTCCATATATATGGAAATATGGAATCGTTCACAGCGATCAAGCGGCTCTCCGCACTCGCCCAAGACTCCCGCCTGGCCGTCTTTCGCCTGCTGGTGAAGGCGGGGCCGAACGGAATCGCCGCCGGGGAGATCGCCCGTTCGTTGGGGATCACCCCAAACACCCTTTCCGCTCAGCTGACCGTCCTGGGGAACGCGGGCCTGGTCGCCAGTCGGCGGGAGGGGCGCTCGATCATCTATGTCGCCGACTACGACAGCATGAGCGAACTGCTGGTCTATCTGATGGAAGACTGCTGCCAGGGTCGCCCAGAGGTCTGTGGGCCGTTGGCCGCTGTTGCGACCCATTCCGCCTGTTTTCCCCAAGGAGCCCGTTCATGAAGCGCCTGCATGTTCACGTCGCCGTCGAAGACCTGTCCACGTCGGTCGGATTCTACTCCACGCTGTTCGGCGCCCGGCCGGCCGTCCTGAAGCCCGACTACGCCAAGTGGATGCTGGACGACCCGCGGGTGAACTTCGCCATTTCCAACCGCGCGCTCACGCCAGGAGTGGACCACCTGGGCATCCAGGTGGAGAGCCGCGAGGAATTGGCCGAACTGGCCGGTCGGCTGAAGGCGGCCGGCGAGGTCACGCGCGACCAGGAGGCGGCCACCTGCTGCTACGCCCAATCGGACAAGGCCTGGGTCCATGATCCGAACGGCCTTCGCTGGGAGACCTTCTTCACCTTCGGCGAGGCGACGAGCTATGGCGAGGCTGACCCGGGCGCCGCGAGTGCCAGGCCCAAGGCGGTGTGCTGCGCTTAGCAAGAGCGAGAGCATGTCCGCCGAAGCCTTCGATGGTCTATTCGGCCAGCCCGAGCGCACGCGCCAATGATCCACGACGTGGGGAAAACGAACCAGGGCAGCCTGGAGCCGCCGCTGCATGCCTTTTCCACGGTCCGTCGCCTTGTCGGCGAGGGGCTCGGGACCGCGCTGCTGCTGGCCATCGTCATCGGGTCGGGAATCATGGGCGAGCGCTTGGCGGGCGGCAATGTCGCCCTTGCGCTCCTGGGCAACACGCTGGCGACCGGAGCCGGCCTGGTGGTTCTGATCAGCCTCTTCGGGCCGCTGTCAGGCGCCCATTTCAACCCCGCCGTCACCCTGGTCTTTGCCTTGCGGCGCGAGATTGGCTGGGGATTGGCTGGCGCGTACGTTCTCGCGCAAATCGCGGGCGGCGTCCTGGGCGTCTGGGTCGCTCACGCCATGTTTGTCGAGCCGATCTGGCAGGTGTCGAGCAAGCTGCGCGATGGGCCGGCGCAGGCCTTCGCCGAGTTCGTCGCCACTTTTGGACTGATCGCCTCGATCCTGGGGGCGATCCGATTTCGCCCAGACGCAACGCCGATGGTCGTCGGGCTCTACATCACCTCGGCCTACTGGTTCACCGCCTCTACCTCGTTCGCCAACCCGGCGGTGACTATCGCCCGATCGCTATCGAACACCTTCGCCGGCATCGCGCCGACATCGGCGCCGATGTTCATCCTCGCCCAGGTCGTCGGTGCGGTCGCCGCGAGCCTTGTGTTCGGCTGGCTTTTGAAGGAGCGAACCACACCGTGAGCGACGATTTCCCGGTCACCATCTTCCATAATCCCGCTTGCGGGACCTCCCGCAATGCTCTGGCAATGATCGAATCCGCCGGCTACGCGCCGACCGTTGTCGAGTACCTTCAGACGGGCTGGAAACGCTCGCAACTCGAAGCGTTGCTGGACGCCATGCACGCCCGGCCGCGCGACATCCTGCGCAAGAAGGGCACGCCCGCGGCGGAGCTTGGCCTGCTCGATGAGGCTGTTTCCGACGACCAGATCCTCGAGGCCATGGTCGTCCATCCGATCCTCGTCAACCGGCCGATTGTAGTCACCCCCAGAGGCGTGAAGCTGGCCCGGCCATCCGAAGTCGTATGGGACTTGCTGGCGAGGCAGCCCGCAACCTTCACCAAGGAGGACGGCGAGGTGGTCCTGCGGAAGCAGAGGGACGCGAATCCCCGCTGACCTCGCCACCGATTCGGCCTCTCGCGCGTTAGGGCTCCGGTCCCAACAAAGGTGATCTCGGCCATGCGCGATCTGACCCAGCTTCCGAACCAGCTCGACCGTGAAACGGGCGCCTGCATGGCGATCATCGAGACTCCCAAGGGCAATCGCGGCAAGTACAACTACGACCCGAAGACCGACCTCTTCGAGCTCGCTAAGATGCTGCCGGACGGGATGAGTTTCCCGTCGGACTTTGGCTTCGTGCCATCGACGCTTTGCGACGACGGCGACCCGCTCGACATCATGGTGCTGGCCGACGAGCCGGGGGCCGTCGGAACGCTGGTGCAGGTCCGGCTGATCGGGGTTCTGGAGGCCGAGGAGTGCGAAGACGGAAAGGTGGAACGCAATGACCGTCTGCTGGCAATTCCGCTCAAGTCGCACCTCTACGCCAGCGCCAAGAACCTGGGCGACCTGGAACCCGCCTTCGTGGAGAATGTCGGCCAGTTCTGGATCAACAAGGCGAAGCTGGAAGGCAAGACGTTCAAGATCGTTGGCCATGGCGAGCCATCGGCGGCCATCGAACTTGTTCGCCGCGCCGCCAAGATCGCCAAGAAGGCCGCCTGAACTCGGGGCCGCCGAGGCGCCCCTCTCGCCGCGTCGGGTGAGCTGACGCCGTAGCGTGGACCTTGGAACGCCGGACCCGGGCAGACATTTTCACCCTTTGAGGTGAAACCGGAGGAGAGTCCCATGACCGACGCGCGGCTGAAGATGCAGGACCCCCGCCATCAGTATCCGGAGCCGCCGTTCCCGAAGCAGCCGCAGCCGGCGCCCGGTCTGGCGGCCAAGATGGACCCCAAGCCCGACCACGGCGAGTCGAGCTACCGTGGCTCGGGCAAGCTGGCCGGCCGCAAGGCGCTGGTCACCGGCGCCGACTCGGGCATCGGACGGGCGGCGGCGATCGCCTTCGCCCGCGAGGGCGCCGACGTCGCCCTCGTCTATCTGCCCGAGGAAGAACGCGACGCCCAGGAGGTCGTCAAGCTGATCGAGGCGGAGGGCCGCAAGGCCGTCGCCATTCCGGGCGATATCAAGGACGAGGGTTTTTGCAGCGAGCTCGTCCGTGCGGCGGTGCAGGGTCTGGGTGGCCTCGACATCCTGGTCAACAACGCCGGCAAGCAGCGAACCAAGCCGAACATCGCCGACATCACCACCCAGCAGTTCGATGCGACGATGAAGACCAACCTCTACGCCATGTTCTGGATCACCAAGGCGGCGGAGAAGCATCTTCCCGAGGGCGCGGCGATCATCAACACCGCCTCGATCCAGGCGGTCGAGCCGTCTCAGGCTCTGCTCGACTATGCGATGACCAAGGCCGCGATCGTCGCCTTCACCAAGGCGCTCTCCAAGCAGTTGATCAA